>JAFTYN010000156.1 GCA_017461465.1 Bacilli bacterium | reverse complement strand
TTTAATAATATGCATGTATACTTCAGTTTTACCTGAACCCGTCACACCATGTAATAAAAATGGTTTATATTCATTTAAACTTTTTTTTACTTCATTAAATGCATATGACTGTTCTTCATTTAATGTAATTTTACACTCTTCAACTTTTGATTCTTCATCAATTCGATACACTTCTTTTTGTATTTCTTCTAAAACTTTATGTTCAAGAAGTGTTTTTACAGCACTCACTGATACTTTTGTAGCATCGCTTTTTAAAACGTATTCTTTATCTTCGAATAATTTTAGTACATTTCGCGCTGCTATTGTCTTACCTTCATAATCTTTTATATTTAATTTTAAGTAAGTAACATATTTTTTATTAATAGTTAAGCCGTTTTTAGCTTTTAAGGCACTTGGAAGCATTGTTTGATAAGCGCATATTAAATTAGAAAAAGTATTTTTACTTATAAACTTACCTAGTTCTAACATTTCTTCATTAATAACAGGCTCTTTATCTATAACCTCTATTATATCTTTTAGTTCATATTCTACTTCTTCTTTAACATTGCACTCTAAAACAAAACCTTCTAAAGTTTGTTTTCCAAATGGCACTTTAACTCTAATACCTTTTTTTATGTAATTCTCTAATTCATTTCTTACATGATATGTAAATGTTTTGTCTAAGTTTTGTGCTTTAATTTCTACTAGTACCCTTGCTAACATACGTCACCTACTTTCAACTACATTTTAGTTTATCACAAACATTTGTTCTTGTAAATAAATTGTTTGGATTTACTTGCTTTTTAAATATAGAAAAATGTATAATTATTTTAAGGTGATAATATGGCAAAGAAAAAAAATAATCAAGCTAGGAAAGATGTTAAGGAAGTAAAGAAAGTTTCAAAAAAAGTACATGAAGAAACTGAAGAAAAAAAAGATATAGAGATCCATAATTATATGGATGAAGAAACTGAAGAAAAAAATGAAACTTATGATGTAACTCCTCTTGAAGATGCTTTTGAAGAAATAGAAAGTGATATTGAAGCTCAAGATAAAAAATTTGATAAAACGGAAGCTAAGCTCGAAAAAATTGAAGAAAAAATAGCTGATAAACTTGATGATATTGAAGAAATTTTAGAATCTGATGATACTGACGAATCTGAAATAACAAAGGAAGATAAAGATGAAATAATTAATGATATAAAAGAAAATAAAGAAAAAAGAAAAAAAAGATATAGACTTAAAAAAAGTGCTCTTGTTTTACTTGGTATTATCATTATTATTTTAATAGGTATATTTGCAGGAGTTAGTTTTTATAAATATGTCAATAGTGCTCCATACCTACTAGAGAAAAAAGGATATACTGAAAAAGAAGTCAATAGAATTATAAAAGATAAAAATTTAACTTTAATGCTTCTTGAAATGGATTACAACGAATATATTTTAGATATTATTGATGCTAAATATTATCTATCTAAAAATCTTGATAAATATTTAGAATATAAAGAAAAAAATAAAGATTTAAGTGTTGATGAAGTGGTTGCTATAATAAATGTACATGCTGATAAAGAATGGTACAACCATACTATTAGCACTGATACTACAAAAGATTATCTTATTTTAGTTAATAAAGTCTATTATTTAGAAGAAGACTTTGAAGCACCTAATATAGTTAATATGAGTGTTAGATATGCATTTAGTGGTAGACAAATAAGACAAGATGTTTACTCTAATTTTATAGATATGGCTGTAGATGCTAAAAAAGAAGGACTAACTTTAGTTGCAAATTCTACTTTTAGAACTTACGCCACTCAAGAAAAAACTTATAATTACTATAAAACTAACAAAGGTAGTGCATATGCTGATAGTTATGCAGCTAGACCAGGTCACTCTGAACATCAAACTGGCCTAGCAATTGATATAAGTACATTAAATAGTACATCAGAAAATTTTGAAGATACTCCTGAATTTAATTGGCTTATAGATAACGCATATAAATATGGATTTATCTTAAGATATCCAGAAAATAAAGAGCATTTAACTGGTTTTGATTATGAATCTTGGCACTATAGATTTGTTGGATTAGATGTTGCTAAAAAAATACATGAAGAAAACATCACATTTGATGAATATTATGCTTACTATATAGAGGGCGATAAATAATGACTAAAAGAAAAAAAGCACGCATGAAAAAAGCACCCATTGTTTTTCTAGTAATATTATCTCTTATACTTGGAATATGTTTTATTATGAGAACATATGATTTAAAATTAATTGCAAGTATAAATAAACTTGAAAAACTTGGGTATAACAAATTAGAAATAGATACTATTTCCAAAGATGAAGAAACTCTTAATTATGCTATTAGTAATGATTATAACGAAAGTTTAATTACATTTATGAACGCTAGTGGCTTTGATGTTAATAAATTAAATGATTATCAAACATATTTAGAAAATAATAATAACGCAAATATAGATGATGTTGTATTAATTGTTAATAATGATATTGATTATAAATATGATAATGTTTTAGTTAGTGTCGTTAAAGAAAAATACTTTATTAAAGATAGAATTAATAGATATATGAAATATGCTGAAGATTTTCCAAGTCTAAATAGTTATAAAATTGTCACATATGTTAATTCAAATTTAGATTTTGATTATTATACTAATGTTAGTGATAGTGATACTTCATTGAAAACACTAATGCTTGTAAATAAGTATTACAAATTAGATGAAAATTATAGTTTAGATTTAGTTGAAATGGATATGAAATATTCAAAAAGAGAAGGTAGTATGCTTAATAAAGAAGCATATGAAGCATTTAAAAGATTAAGTGATGCTGCTAGGTTAGAAGATCTTAGTATATTAAATCAGTCTGCTTATAGAAGTTATAATACTCAAAGTAATTTATATAATAATTATCTTAAACAAGACGGACTAGAATGGACTGATAAATGGTCTGCTAGACCAGGACATTCTGAACATCAAACTGGTTTAGCACTTGATGTTTTAACTAAAGATTGTACTTCATTAGGAGAATTCGAAAAAACTGAAGAATTTAAATGGATGCAAAAAAATGCTCATAAATATGGTTTTATTTTAAGATATCCAAAAGATGGAACATTAAAAACTGGTTATGGTTATGAACCATGGCACTACCGATATGTTGGCTTAGATGCTGCCAAAACCATTTATGAAGAAAAAATAACTTTTGAAGAATATTATGCTTACTATATATTAAAAAAATAAGAGAAGAAATTATTTTCTTCTCTTTTTCTCTTTCCTTTTTAAACCTAAAATTAACATTATAATAATTAATATAAATGAAACTAAGCTAATTGATATTATTTTAATATTGTCTTTAATAAATACAATTATAGAAAATTCTACTTTTTCTGGAAGATATACATCAAATTTATTTAGTACTTCATCATTATATATTACTTCAATACTTCCCAGTTTATCTCCCTTATTCATTTTAGTAGTTATTATATTTTCGCCTGTATATTTAAGTTTTACATCTTCCTTTTTAAAAGTATTATTTAAATAATATTTTATTTCATCTAAAGCTTTAATATCTACATGATCAACTTTACCATATTTAGTTGGAAGTGTTAAAACTACTTCATTCTTATCTACTAAATTATGATATTTATAGTTTTCAAAATAATAATTATATGTTGTTACAGCATCTTTAACATGATAATATGCTTTATCTGTTGGAGCCTTAGTAGTTACTAATAAATACCTAATATCATTTTCTTTATCATAGGCAATTGAAGCTAAACATCTTCCTGCTATTAAAGTATAACCTGTTTTAGCACCTTCAATATAACTTACATCAAAACCATAATATGAAGCTGTCTTTCTAAGAGTACTATAAACAGTCATTGAATTATCACTGAATGTATAAGAATTAGCAGTAAATACTTCTTCAAATTTTTTATTCTCAAGAGCTTTTGATAACAATATAGCAACATCATTAACTGTTGAATATTGGCCATTTGCTTCTAAGCCTGTTGTATTTTTAAAGCTTGTATTTTTCATTCCTAATTCAGTAGCTTTCTTATTCATAAGTTCAACAAATTTTTCTTCACTACCAGATATAGACATTGCTATAGCTCTAGTGGCATCAGCTCCACTTGCTAAAAATATTCCATATATTAAATCGTTATATGTTACTGTTTGTCCTATCTTTAAGCCAATTACGGCTGCATTAGCTTCTGCTAAACCTTCAAATACTTTATAATTTAATGTTACTTTTTCATTCCAGTTGGTTATATTTTCTATAGCGACTAATGTAGTCATTATTTTAGTTAAACTAGCTATACTAGTTATTTCATCCTTATTTTCTTCATAGATTATTTTATTTTCATTTAGATTATATAAAACTGCATTTTTACTATTTAATTCAAGTGCTCCTACATTAAAAGAAATCAGTAATAATGTAACAAATAAAACTACTTTTTTCATACCATCACCTATTTTAGTATAACACAAAAAAGAATATTTATAAATATTCCTTCTTAATAGCTTTTTTTATAATATCTTTAAAACGAATTTCTATGTTATCTATATTAGATATATTAACAAGCACTGGTTCGTAGTAATTTTCCTTTGTATTTCGTTCTTTTTCTTCACCTATTATTTTTAAATCTATTTTCCCTATATTTTTACAGTGATAAAAGTGCTGAATGCTTACTTCATCTTCAAAAGAACCTAAGTACTCTAAAACTTCGACATCTAAGTTTAATTCTTCTTTAACTTCTCTAATAGTTGCTTCTTCTAAAGTTTCATTTTCTTCTACACCACCACCAGGAAGTGAGTAATAAATATTTTCAAATTTATTTCTATAAATTAATGCTATCTTATCATCAATAAATATTATTGCTCTAGTACTTACCCTCTTCATTTTTAAACCTTCTTTATTTCTATAGCTAGAACACCATACTTTTCTTGATTTTCTTTAGTATAATATTGCTCCATATCATCTGGATTAGCTTCTTCATCTTCTTTATATCCCATACTTACTTTGTCAAAATGTTTATATAATTCTTCAAAACTTGGATAACTATATAAATTTATAACTTCGGCATCTAGTTCTTCTAAAGTTACCCTATTAGTGAATCTTATTATATCTCCTACTTTAATTAATTTTCTTTTTTCATCATTTAATCTAAGTTCAATTGTTTTTGTACCATTTTTAATTAATTTAAATGGACTATTATGTAATCTCATTTCATGTATCATATTATCACCAAAATCATTATATCATAAATAAAAACAGATAATTACTTATCTGTTTAAAAAATTATTATTACATCCGCATTCATTATTAATTATTTGATTTTCTTCAGAACAACTATATTCTGGTCTATATGTATGATTATAAATATGTCTATTAATTACATGAGTATGTACTGGAATAACATGTCCTTGCCCTTTTTTGTAATACTTATTATTTATTTTTTCAAATCTTTTCTTTCTTGATTAATTGTTTTTATTTTCTTAAGTCTAATCATATGAATAGCTAACAAAAAAGCTTTATCATACCATATTAATAAATCTTTTTCAGTCATACTTTTATATTTGTCATTAATTTTATGATTAATTCCAAAGTTATTTAAAATATACCCCAAAGAACTATACGAATCTTTATCTATTTTAGAATATTCAGATTGTTCTTTTTCTATAAACTTATCCAAAGATTTTAATATTTCACTCTTCCTTATTATATTATTACTAACATTAAAATCATTATATTCTAATAAAAGTTTAGAAATATATTCATCCACCACTTCTAAAACACTATCTACACTTGCAGAATTAGTAAGAAAGGCACGAAAAGAAAAAGGATTATCTGCAAGGAAACTAGCTAACCTACTTAATTTAAGTCATACTGAAATAAATAATATAGAGAGTGGTTATAGAGTTAAGCCATCAATTATTGTATTAAAAGGATTAGAACAATATTTAGGTATTCCTTTTACTAAATCTGCAAAACTTGTAGGATATTCAAAAGAAACAATAAAATATGGTGAAGATGAAATTATTGTTAGTTATGAAATGTATGATAAGAAAATAAAAGAATTTAAAGAAGAAATTAGAAATGTTGAAAATACTATTGAATTAAAAAAACATATAGCAATGGATACAGAAAAATATTTTAAAGATATACATAATTATTTAAAAGAACAAAAAGATATTGATAAAAAATTATTAGATAAAGCTGATTCTATTGAAAGATTTTTATCAGAGATACAAAGAAAGTACGAAAGTATTTTCAAAGAAAAATAACCTTTTACCATTTTAGGTATTGGGTTATTTTTTATGAAGTTGTAAGACAAAATAAAAAAGGCACCGTACTACTTACGATAGTTTGTAGTATTGGTGCTTATTGGGTTTCCAAAGGATCGCCTTTGGCACACTATTCCTAGTTGGCATTATGCCGACTTGGTAGTGTGTTACTATCTTGTCTTAAAGATAGTCTATGCAAATGTAAAACTATCTCTTAATTCCTTCAGTTTGAATTTGAGCAATTTCCATAGATTTTAAATACTCTTTTAAAGCTACAACCATTTTTTGATATCCTGCTTCACTCATATTATTTTCAACAAAATTATCATGAGCATATTGTCCTCTTCTTTCAGCTAAATGATTATCTCCAAAATCCCATATTTGGTAAGTTGATTGAAATTCTGAAAAGCTTTTTCCATCAGATGCTTCAACAAAACTTCTAGCAGCATCGATAAATGAACCGCCATTTTGAAGAATCCAATTTTCAATTCCAACTCCACCTAGACCACCTTGAGGAATTTCTCCTCGATTAGGTTTATATGCTTCGGCTTTTTTTAATACTTGTTTTGCAAGTAAGATATTAGCAATAACATATTTATACTTTTCTGGATCATTCCTTTGAATAGTTGCTAGTCTATCTTGCAATGCCATATCTGTAGAATATGATACTTTATCAGTTTTTTCAGTAAATGTAATATCAATATCTACACTAATATCAGTATCTATTTGAACACTCTTTAATCTAAAATCTCCAGTTCCAGTTAATTCTGAAGAATTTTCTCTACCAAGATTTCTTAGTATAGTGTGCTTTAGTTCACTTAATCTTGCGGGATTTGATAATATAGTTTTATCTAATCTCATCATAAAATCAAAATCGCCATCTCCAGGTTTATTTGTCCCTCTTCCTGTTGAACCAGTATCAATTAATTCTACAAATCCTTCAGTTAAATCTCCATCAATATTAGTTTTTAGATGTAATCCTAATTCTTCAAGAGATTTTTTAATAACACTATTGATTTTTTCTCTCTTAGTTTGAACTTCAAAATTACTTTGTTCTATTTGCTCAGCAAAATATTCTGTTTCTTCTGTAATTAGATTTTCAGAGAAGGTATAGTTATCCTCTTCAAAATATGATAAGCCACTCATTTTAGTTCTTAATTCATCATAATCTTTTGGAGTAAATACTATTTTACCTTCTTTATTAGCTACTGGAATGTAGAAACCATTCATAGCAATTTCTAATCCTACTTTCGGATTATAATTATCTATAACAATATAATTTATTTCACTAGAAGCAAATCCTGTTCTAATTCCATAATGTCCTTGTCCTAAAGCTCCTGTGTAGAACGCTTCCATTTTAGACATATCTCTTTTTGCTTCTAATGTTTCACTACTTGTTCTAGTAGTTATAAATCTATCATCATTTTTTAATACAAGCCATATAGGTCCATAACGTGATGCTGCAGTTGCGTTCATTTTTTCACTTATTGTTCCATCTGAACTCATTATCATTGAAATATCCGTATCAAGTGGAGTAGCATCACTACCAGCACCGGAACCTAAATACTCTTTTGAAACACTACCATTTTGTAAAATATTTCTTAAATATGTAATTCCACCAATTCCTTTTATAAAATCTCCTTGTTCTAATACCATATCTGAACTTGATGCATCTCTATTTCGTGAATCAGCATTTTTAACTTTTCTTTCAATATATTCTTTTGCTTGCTCCAAAGTATCAATTTCAGTAAATCCACAGAACATTCTAATAACTCTATCAGCTAAATTATAATCTAATGTACCATCAGGAGACAATTTCTTTGATAGTTCTAAAATATCTGTTAAAACATGTCCATTAGATTTAAATGTTTCATTACTCTTTTTAGCTTTCATTGTATTGTTATATAAGGTTGCTAAATGACTACAGAAAGTATTTAACTCTCTCATTTCAGTTTCTCCAAGTGAATCGAACTGGATTTGACCTGATTTTATACTTTCATATAAACTAGAACCAAATTCTATATTTTTTAAATATGCATTAACAGATCTATTATTTGATCCAAATGATGATTTGATTAAATCAGAGAATACTGTCACTTTTTTACTCATTGTTGATGATTTTTTTAATATTGGAGATACCATTGAACTTTCAAAGTTAAATCCTTGAAAATCAGGATGTAATATTTCAAAGCAAGAATATATTTTTCCAACAGTTGGAATATTATTTCTTATAAATACATCTTCGATTTTGCTTAAACTTTCTAAAGGATTATTTGACTTTAATATTTGTGTAGCAAGTTCTTTTCTAAATGTAAATATTTCACTTGAATTTGATAATGATAGTCTTGATATTACTTCTGAAACATATTCTATTTTTTCTACATCAATATTAGTTCCAAATTCCATAACATATTCTTTAAATGCTTTTTGAAGTTCAACATCTTGTAATTTAGAATATGCTGTTATAACTTTCATACGATTATAGTTTCCAGTTTTAAAATTTTCAGAATCATTAAATAGAGGAATAATCCAAGACATGTTTTCTGAAAAAGCACATACTATATTTGTATTTTCAAATATATTTAATAATTCAGGATTATCATTAAAATCCTTTAATGTAAATTCTCTATTATAAAACTTATCTTTAATTTCTTTTGGTACATTTGCACCTAAAAATAACGTTGGATTATTATTTTTGAAATGACTAGGAATATTCTCATCATATTTCATATTTCCATCAATAATATTTTGTAATATTGTTTTATCTAGTTCGTCAAGAAATCCATCTTGTGTAAATTCAGGATTATATAAAAAGTTTTTAAGATTATTTGCCTTATATACTTGTTCCACATATTTACCATATATAAGCATAACATCTAAAGCATCTTTTTCACCGAAAGTTTGTTTAAGAGCATTAACAATATTTATTTGAT
This sequence comes from Bacilli bacterium, assembly GCA_017461465.1. Lineage (GTDB taxonomy): Bacteria > Bacillota_I > Bacilli_A > RF39 > UBA660 > RGIG4266. The sequence continues at coordinate 9,177 of JAFTYN010000156.1, read as the reverse complement.
GATATCTTGTTCTATACCCAAAAGATCCTGAAGAATTTAAATCATTAGATGAATTTTTAGGCATAACACCAACAGGCATATATTTGAATAAAACTTCTAAATCGACATCATTCAAACAATCTCTATAAGTTGGATTTGATAAAATAAATGCTGATGAAATAGTTCTACTATAAAATGCTTCTTGTAATTCTTGTGGAGCATTTTTAGCTAAAAACATTGATGGATATTTTTCAATTAAATCCTTAGGAATATGTGTAGGATAAGTCAATCCTTTTTCAATAATGAGTTTTCTTAGAGTTTCATGTATTCTATTTTGAATTTGATTTATATCATCATTAGTTGAAAACTTTATTTTATATTGAGAGTGTTCTGACATTCTTCTGTCAAAAACAATATCTAAAACATCACTATATTCTGTAATAAAATCTATTACACCATTAAAATCAGTTTTACTACTAAGGAATTTATAAATATTCTCATATCCATATAATGCGTTGCTACCTTCAACTTGTATTTCTCTATTTTTAAAACATGAACTTAAATCTTTTCCATTTAAATATTGAATATATTCTGGATGTTCTAATAATAGTTGTGGAGTTATTGATTTTGTGTAAAATAGTTTTTGCAATTCTTCAGGAGCTTGTTCTGTTATAAATAATTCTGCATTTTTAATTCTAAATTCTCCTGTCATATTTCTATAATCAGGTGCTTTATCTGCATAATCCGGATCACTTGGACCATATATTATCATTCTTTTCATTGCTTCATAAAAGTCATCTTTGTTATAAGGCCTATCTACATAATTACCATTTTCATCTCTAAAGTTTTCTCTAACATAGATATTCTTTTTAGGATCAACTTCATCATCAGCATAATGAAGATACATATCATCCATTAATTTTAACATTTCACAATTATTTTTAGTAAAGAAATGCCCACATTCGTTGTCAAAATCAACTACATTTTTTAAACCAAATACACCAATAAAACGCATGACATTATTATTTAATATTTCTAAAAAAGGAATGGAATTATTAAATATAAAATCTCTAGGCAATGATTCTAATTCTTTAACAATTTTTGAAGCACTATATTTATCAAATATTTTAAAATAATCTTCCATTGATGAATACTTAAAAATTTCCTTATATTGTTCTTCTGTTAGCTCAATTAATGGTCCATAATCTCCATATCTTCTGTAAGTATTACTTAATATCTTATCTGTAAATTGTTTTAGATAATTATTCTTTTCTTCTTCAGAAGAAAAAGTAGAAATAGTAGTAATAAATGCATAAATATCATTATTCTCAATTATTAAAGGTACTAGTATACCATAATTATCCATAAATTCTTTTAACAAACTATCTGTAATATTATTTTTATTATTTCCATCATTTAATAAACAATAACTTAAATCCTTTTCTTTAAATAAATGCCATCTTTTAACAATTTCTTCTAAACTAACTTTACCATCATTAAAAGAAATTTTTAAACTCCTTATATCATCATATTTTTGAGGGATTTCAAATAATCTATCCGAATATCTTTCAGCCATCTTTGAAGAATAATCACTTGGACTTATTTGATCTTTTACTAGTTCATATAAAGTTCGATTAATATCCTCAGTTTGTGAATCAATAGACATTAATATATCCCTAAAATTTATATCATTATCATATATTCTTTTATTAATTAATTCCCAATCTAATTCTTTACATTTATCTATACCAAATCTTTCAATAATTTTTCTATCAGATTCTGTTAGACATGAAATTGGTATTTTATCATCTAATTGATATTCAATAAATTCATTAAAAGACAGCATACAATCATAAATATTATTTAAAATATATCTTGGAACTTTTAATCTTTTTCCAAATATTTGTCTTCTTCGATATTTATAATCCATCTATTATCACCTACAATACCATTTTATCATATTTTACTAAATTTGACATTCTTTTGCGACTTTAATTTCAGTTGCACGATTTTTTCGTGTAACTCACTTCCTTCATCTATTAATCTTCTCTTAAGATCACTCCAGTAATTTCGAGGTATCTTATTTTTTATTAATGCAGCAATTATATCAACAACGCTAAAATAGTAATCTTCTTCCTCACTATTCCAAACACTTCTAATCTCATTACCTTCAAATAATTTTGTAATTGTTTCTACTTTGTTTTGATTCATGTTTAACCTCCCTTTATTTAGCAATTTACGAGATACATCATATTAAACATTTGTTCTTGTATCAACGCTAAAAGCAAATTTAATATCAATTTTTTTATCTTCAAAAATATCTACTCTTTCAATAAGATTAATAACAAGTTCTCTACTAGGATTTTTCATAGATAAAAATTCATTAATACAGTTTTCAATCATCTTATTTTGTTCTTCTTTGTTAAATGAATCATTACTACAATTAATCAATTTCATTAGTTTATCTTGCTTAATATTTAGTTCGTTTTCTAACTTTATTTTAACTCTATTAAATTGTTCTTCACTTATTACTTTATTAAGCTTGTCTAAATAAATACTATCCAAGTTTTCATTAATGCGACTTATTCCCTGTTCAAGTAATTTAATTTTTCTTAGACTATTATCCACTTCATTATCATTTATGTTACTTAATACTCTTTCTTTTACTTTCTTACTATCTAAATATTTAAGACAATAACTCCTCAATGTATCTAATACTACTTGCTCTAACACATCATAATTATTACAATGTAATGTACAAAATTTTTGTCTTATATAAGTTCTATAGTAATTACATATTGTATAACATCTATTATCTTTTTTCCTTCTAGGTTGAACTGATATTCTATGACCACAATCTCCACAATACATCAGACCATCTAACAAATGAACTTCTTTTTTTTCATTTCTACCAACATTCTTTGGTATTCTTTTTTGAACTTCATAAAATATCTCTTTACCTATAATAGGTTCATGTGTGTTTTCAACAATAATATAATCTTTAGGATTATTCCTAACTACTTTCTTAACTTTATAATTAATTTTACTTCTTCTGTTTTGTACCAAATCACCAGTATAAACTTGATTAGTTAAAATATCTCTTATTGATTTAGAATGCCACTGCCCTAACTTCAAATTATAATTACTTTTCCATTCAAAACTATAATATTGAGCAGGAGTCTTAATTCTTTCATCAGTTAATCTTTTAGCTATTTTAAAAAAAGATAATCCCTCTAAACACATATCATATATTCTTTTAACAACTTTTGCTTGTTCCTCATTAATAACTAAATGATTCTTATCATTAGGATCTTGCATATATCCAAACGGGCATCTTCCACCCACCCATTTACCTTCTTTTTGCTTTGCTCTTAAACTAGACTTTATTTTTTTAGATATATCTTTAGCATACATATCATTCATTATTGCTTTAAATGGTGCTATATCATTATTCGAATTATCTAAGTAAGTATCAATATTATCAGTAACTGCAATATATCTAACATTATGTTCTGGAAAATACTTTTCTATTAAATTACCAGTACCAATATAATCTCTACCTAACCTAGACATATCTTTCGTAATAACCATATTAATCTTTTTAGATTCAATATCATCAATTAATCTTTTAAAACCGGGTCTATCAAAGCTTGTACCTGAATAACCATCATCTACATATATATCATAAACTCTTAAATTATTTTCTTTAACATACTGAAGTAATAAACTCTTTTGATTAGTAATGCTTTCACTTTCATAAGTCTTCTCATCATCTTCTCTAGATAATCTTATGTAAATACCAACATTATAAATCTTATTTAAGCTCCCTAAATAATTCAATTCTTACCTCCTTCCTTACTTAGAGATAAATAATTACACGATGACTCTAACACATTATCTTTATTTTTCAAAATCATTAAGAGTTCTTTTAATAATTCTTTAATAAATATATCTTCTAAAGAAATATTATCTTCACCAAAAATAACATTAATCTTATAATCTCCCATTATTAAATCATCCTCATTACTATAAAAACTTATGATTTCAGTATTATGATTATTCATTACAACACATCCTTTAATCCAATAAAAAAAGACCAATAAAGTCTAAATTTGCAATCCCAAAAACACCTTTTTTAAAAGTAATTTTTTTAATAGGATAAGATGAAGGTGTCACAACATTAAAATTACCAAGTAATTTCGACGTTTTATATGACATCAAACTTATTTTGCACTTGCAAAATCAATCCCATTATCAAGCATAAACCTAATTAATCCATTTATTTATATAGGTTTGGACCAATCCCAGTAATTTAATAAACACGAATTTTACCGGGATTATACTTTTTAACTAAAAAAAGAAAAGTTATCACTAACTCTTCTTTCAAAATAATCTTATTTAATCACATTCTAACATATATAATTTGGAATCCAAGGTTTATTTAGTAGAAATTTTGTGTTAAATATGTGTATATTAGATTTGTGCTCCAATAATCCACTGAATCCATCCTCTAATAGTACTAGCTCTTCTATTAACAGTTTCTTCCGCCATGTCAGGAATGTACTTTCTGATAACATTTCTTATAAATTCTCTATTAGGTAATTCTCCATTATCTAAATAATACTTATAAACATCATAATAAGGTTTATGTTTAAGTATAAATAATATTAATTCTTTATTTCTACCTCTTACATCGTAGTTAAGTATACCAAAACCAAAAGGACTTAATTTATACTTACCGAAGTTATCATCTTTAACAACCAACTTTAAATATCTTAAAGCATCAATATAGTATTTTCCTTGTCTACTATCAAAATCAAGTTCTTCAGCAATTTCATTTGCTGTAGATGAACCATTGCTAAATAATTCTAAAGTACCAATTACTTTACTAAATGAATCAGCTTGAGGTAAAGGTACTTCTGATTGCGGAAGATCTTCAATTGTTTCAATATTTTCAAACAATCTTTTCTTCATAACATCAGAAGATTCATTAGATAACATATATCTCTTAATATCTTTTAACTTCAAAGAATTGTAATTATACAGATTCTCAAATTCATAAATAAACAAATTATAAACTCCATTATCATAAACAAAAAAAACCGGAATAATGTTTTTCATAACTCTAGAAGTCCAATGTCTATATGGATAGTACAATTGTCTAATAACAAAATCTTCTGGCATGCTATTTTTAGCTTCAACTAAAACTATATTAGATTTACCTTCATAACCACCATCTATTTCCATAGCTGCTCCATTAACTTCAATACTATTTTCAACATCATCTGAATAAATATTAAAATTAAAAGTATTAGTTCTCATCTTGCCTTGAATAGTTTCATATAGTTCTTCTCCAAAAGCATTTTCAAACATACCAGACAAATTTGCGACCATCAAAGCATTACTTTCAGAATAAATATTATCTGGATCTATAGTTTCTATAAATGAAGGTAATTTAACTTTTTCAATATCTACAGATTCATAGTTAGTATTAGATATTCTTTCAAATAAATTAAACTTACCTATAATATACTCACCATTTTTTATTGGTAAAATACCTAACTGATTATCTTTAAAAATTTTAGGTAATTGTCTAGAAAAATCAAACTTCGCCATCAATCTTGGTTCTTTATATACTCTAATTTGATCAGCCGTAATCTTAAAAAAGCCAGTCTTTTCTATTTCTGCTAAAATATTAAAATCATTAAATATATCTTCCCACAATTGAGCTACAGTTTTTTTCATATAATCTCTCCCTTCACTTATATTATTATACTTTTATTCTTCAAATCCTTTTTTATTTTCATAATTTGTAATAATTACTTCTTCAACAGCACCTCTTTTTTTGCCGTTTGCATTAATATTACGCTTTGCTTCTATCACATGAATATTAAATTGCTTATATAGTTCATTAATTAATTTAGTATTGTGATTCGATAACATCACATAACATCCTCTATCAGATAGTTCTTTAAATACTCTAGCAAGTCTAACTTGTTCTTCTTTACCAAAACCATCTTCAGTGTAACTATTAAATGTAGATGTATCTGAATCATAAGGTGGATCAAAATAAACGAAATCACCTTTCTTAGCATCTTTTACTGCTTCTTCAAAATCTATAGACAATAGTTGAACATTATTGTAATTTAAGTATCCACAAACTATACCTAGATTTTGGCCTTCATAAGTATTTACTTTTGTTTTCTTACCAAAAGGGACATTAAATTCATTCTTACTATTAACTCTATATAAACCATTAAAACATGCTTTATTTAAGTAAATTGTTCTAGCTGCTCTTTTGTAGTCAGCTAACTTCTTAAACTTAACTTTATCTCTATCAATATTCCTTATGTTGTAATAATATTCTTCAGAATGTTCAGTTTCATGATGATTCAATTCTCTACACATCGCATCAAACTTTTTAGCATCCTTAATACATTCATAAACATTCATTAACTCTTTATTATAATCATTAATAACAGCATTTTTAGGTGAAAGTTCAAATAAGAAAGCACCACCACCAACAAACGGTTCAAAGTAAGTATTAAACTCATAAGGAGCATACATTTTTAATTTATCTATTATTTGTCTTTTCCCACCAGCCCATTTAACAAATGGTTTTCCTTTAATCACTTTTCTCACTACCTTCCTCATCTAATGTAGTACTTAAATATAATGTTTTGTATTCTAATAATTTTTGCTCATCACCAATACTAATCATTTCATCGTTCAACATTATTTTTCCGCTTCTAGATAATATTTTATAAATATTGTTTGTAGTTATATTTAAAATATCCTTTAAATCACTTTTAGATTTACCTGTATTAATCCCCATTTCATTAAGCTTATTTATAATATCGGCAGAAGAAGAAATCATCTTCATAATATTAGCTTGTTTTTCAATTTGACCATTAACAGTAAATTTTTGATACATTTCTTTTGCAATCGTTTTAAAAATTAAAACCAACAATGCAATTACTAACGGTTCTCCTATAAGTTTAGTTAATAAAGAACCTGATTCAATTTTTACTATTTGCAAATTGGATACATCCTTATCTTTAATTAACATTTTTATCTCGTTATATGCGTTTTCTATTAGAGATAATGTATCACCAAACTCGCCAACTGTAAAATTCACATCCAATAATTGTAACTCAAAAATACTATGAGCATCATAATCGACATCGTTAATTTGACTTTCTAACGAACCTACAAAATTTAGTAAACCTTTTTTTATAGAGCGATATTCAAAACAAACTTTTTCCGCTTCATCAAAGAACAGAACAATATTATTTCGATCATCACTTTGAAAAACAGTTTGATACATACCAGCTAAATCATTCATATGAGTAAGTAGGTCAGAAAAGCACTCATCAATAAACAAATATGTTCTTGATAAATCATTAAATACAACAGATACTTCTCTTAAATCACCAATAAATGCCATAAAATCAAAGTTAGACTTAAACTTTTGAAATCTATCCATATAAGACTTTAGAAGAGTTTCACTACCACCATTAGTTTCTCTTTTTACAATGTAAGAAATAGATGCACTAGAACCAAAACCTAATTCACTCTTCATTATTTTTTTTAAAATTTCTTTTTTTTCTGGAACAGGATTATTATTTTCAATAAAAGAAATATGTTCTTCTAATCTATCTAATTGTGTTATTAAACCAGAATAATATTTAATTGAATTAAATGCTAACATAAAGCAACCTCACTCTCCCTGATACAAGTATCAATCAAGTTTTATTTTACCATAAAAAAGAAGTTTCTCAAAGGAAACTCCATACATTTTTATACTTATTTGTCTCCACTTACTTTGGTCTTACATAAAGGGACTCACTTGATCTACATCATAGTAAAATTCTTTTTCTACACAGTTATTTACTTCAGGTTCTATTATAGGATTACATCCCATATTCGTTCTTGGATTATAATTCATATTGTTTTTACATGAACATCTATTAAACATTTATATCCTCCTTATCTATTTTATAGTATGAAGATGTATAAATATCATGTATGTAATATGCCTTGTAAAATAATTTTATCTTTCTTGATTTATTTAACTATCTATATTATACTTATTTTAGAGTAGAAATATAGTAAGGAAGGAAGTTATATGGAGAAGTTAACAAAGTTTATTATTGTTATTTTTTTTGTTGGTTATTTTGCAATAATTATATTTACAGAACTATTGGGAGAATCAGTTCATAATCCATTTGATTATGCTAGAATAACCGACGTTAATTATAGAGGAATTTTAGTAGATGAGCCACTTGGGGGCTCTAAAATGATTGTAACTGAAAGACTAACATACGATATTCATGCCGCTAGTAAAGATTATTTATTTTGGGAATTATGGAGAGACTTAGTTGAAACAGAAATTGATGGTGTTAAATCATTGTATAATGTACTATCTGTTAAACAAGTACTTCCTAATGGTGAAAAAATAGTATATGAGGAAAGTGATAAATTATATTGGGATGATTCAGATTATACTGCTACATACCTAGGTTATGGTCCTGGTAAGTGGTATCATAGTCCTGGTCCTTATAATGAATGGGCTAAACAGTATGAAGCTGTATTTTTCTATGTAGATGGTCTATATAGAGAAGAAGTTACTTTTGAAGTAACTTATGAAATGACTAATCCTGCACTTAGATATGCAGATTCATCTGAACTTTATTTAACACTATATTCTGAAGATTCTATACCATATCTAGAATCATACAAAGCAGAAATTTTAATTCCTAATAAAGATATGCCACGTGAAGGAAATTATAAAGCTCATACTTATGGGACTAGAAATGTTGATTTTGAATATACTGAAGATAAAAATAAATATGAAGGTTATCATACTTTCAGTATTGATTTAGACGAAGAAGAATTAGACTTTTCTTTGGACGATATGTATTTAGAATTTTCTTTAGTATCATATGGAGCTGATAAGCATATATTTACAAATTATGCTATGGATAATTATTATTCTAACGAACCTGCTCTTAATGAACTATTAGAAGAACAAATATCTTCTGATAATTTAAAAAATACTCGTAAAGAAAAAATAGATGAAATATTTAAATATTGCTTTTGGTTAACATTATTAGTAGAAATTCTTACATTCTATCAACTTTATAGAACTAGAAAGAAATATACTTTCTATGTTCCACATAATAAATATGTTAAAGG
>JAFTYN010000155.1 GCA_017461465.1 Bacilli bacterium | reverse complement strand
TTATAGAAATAATTGCTATTACAATTAATATTTTAAATATCTTTTTCATTATTACCACCATCAATATTATAGAAATATTTAATTATAAATGTTGTTCCTATATCTTTAATTGATTCAACTGATACTCTACCATTATCTTTTTCTATAATCGCTTTTGATAAAGATAATCCTATTCCGATACTATCCTTACCAGCATCTTTACCTTTATAAAATCTTTTAAATATATTTTCTGCATCTTCTTTATCCATACCTTTACCAAAATCTTTAATTTTTATTTGTGTATAAACATTATTATCATCGCACTCTATTAAAATTTTATTATCATTATAAGAATACTCTACTGCATTTTTTACAATATTAGTTAATGCTTCTACTTGCCATTTATAATCACAATTTATTTTATTTTGACATTTATTATTTACTTCAATATTTATATTTTTCAAATCACATAAATTAGATACATTTTTAATAGTTTCATTCACTATTTTTTTTACTGATACATCTTCTCTTATAAAAGTTATAGTATTAGCTTCAAACCTTGAAAGTTTTAAGATAGATTGAACTAAAAAAGTAATATTTGTTATTTCTCTTTTTATGTTTTTTATAAATCTTTGTCTAGTTTCATCATCCATTTTAGGATCATCAATTATATTATCTAGCAAAATATTAATTGATGTTAATGGAGTTTTTAATTGATGAGAAATATCTTGTAATGAGTTTTTTAAGTTAATTTTATCTTTTAATGAATTTTCAGCATTTTCTTTTAACATAATTGTTGTTTTATATATTTCCTGTTTAAGAATAGATAATTTATCTTCTGATAACTCATCCAAATCAAGCTCATAATTCTTATGATTTATTTTTTCAATACATTTTATAATTTTATCTATTTCTTTATCATTTTTTAAATTATGTTTTATAAATAAATAGATTAATGAGATAAATGCTACTAATAATATTCCAAATTTTGTTATACCAAAAATCAAATTATAATTGTCATTTTTAGATACATAAGAATCTTTATCCATATCATAACCATAATCTTTCAAAACATTATCTTCAGTTTCTTTAGAATTTAATATTTCTACTAAATCATTTTGATCTAAATTTGGATATTTTTCTTCTACTTTTTCTAAGATAGCGTTTATTTTATAATTAAAGTTTCTTTTATATTGGTTATATTCAATAGTATTAACAATAACAAGCAATAAAGAAAAGATTGTTATAACAATTAAACTTTGTAGTAAATAATATTTTAAATATTCCTTATTTTTCATCTATCCTGTACCCTATACCTTTAACTGTTGTAATTATATCAGTTCCTAATTTTTCTCTTATTCTCTTTAAATAAACTGTTGCTGTATGATCATCAACATAATTACTTGTCCAATCATATATTTTATCTAAAATTGTTTCTCTGCTTACTACATTACCAATATTTACAAATAATAAATTAAGTATTTTTAGTTCTAAACTTGATAAATCTATAATCTCATTATTTCTACTAACACTCATTTTATTCAAATCAAAACTTATGTCTTTTACCTTAATTACTGATTTCTTTTTATTTCTTAAAATCACTTTATTAACTCTAACTAATAATTCCATAGTAGAAAATGGTTTAGTCATATAATCCTCTGCACCTAAATTTAGTCCTTTGACAACATCACTTTCTTCATCTCTTGCTGTTAAAAAAATTACAGGAATATTTTTTTCTTTTATATATTTTTCATATAAGTCAAACCCATTTCCATCAGGAAGCGATACATCTAATATAATTAATTCTGGTTCATTAAATTTCAAGTATTCTACTGATTCTTTAACTGTTGTTTTGAAATCTAAATTATAATTATTCTTTTTAAAAGCATACACTAATCCTTCAGCAATACTTTCATTATCTTCAATTAATAAAATACTCATATTATTCCCTTTCTTTCACTTATAATTATACCATAAATAAAGGGAATATTTATCATATCCCCTAAGCATTCTAAATATTTTCTTTTCTAATTGTTTCTATGGTATTTTGTTTATTAATTTTACTTATAGAATATCTCATAATAATATATACAATAATAAATACAAATACTATACTTATCATAATTCCTGTTATTGGTAAATGATAAGGTGTTTCAACTTTCTGAGAAAATCCTAAATGAAGTGCATAAGATCCACCTATTCCTAAAATAATTCCATAAAATAAAGATTTTGAAGAATAGAATAATGTTTCTAAATTAATCATACGATTAAATTCTTTTTTAGTCATACCTACACTTTTTAACATAGCGAATTCTTTTTGTCTTAATTCCATATTTGATGTTAAAGTATTAAATATGTTAGTTACCCCAATTAATGTAATAACAGCTATAAATCCATATAAGAATATACTTATTACTATTACCATTGATCTTTCTGCTTCTGCTTGTGCATCAAAATTATTGATTACTAATTCACTATCTAATAATTCAATATCTTTAACTAAATTTGTAGAGTCAGATGTTTCTATCATCATTCTATAAGGTACAAATTTTAAATTATCATAGTATTCTTTATCTACTATTAAATATCCACCATTATAAAACACATTTTCTAACCCAATAGGTCTTTCATCAGTAACTGATGCAATTTCTACTGACATATTAGTATTAGTTTCTCCAGATTCAAGAGATAAATTCATAATATCCCCAGCTTTATATTTATATCTATCAGTTATAACTTCTTTATTTTTTGTGGTACTCCAATACCTAAGTTCATCAATTAAAATACCTTGTTCTTTAATATTTTCATAATTTAATCCTAAATCTTTTGCATACTTTTTAAATGAATTACTATCTAATGAATAAAT
>JAFTYN010000029.1 GCA_017461465.1 Bacilli bacterium | reverse complement strand
AGTTTGCTTTTATTATTTCCATTATCAAATATAAAAACATTACCATTAGGAAGTATCATTGCAGCATGTTGTGCATACTGCCATACAAAATCTTTATCTTCAGGAGTGAAGAAATATTTTTGCATATCCTTACTCCAGTTAGTAGGATCACCTATGATCCAGTTTAATTTACCATTATTATAATCTATATTTATAACAGCATCTTGGTGTCTACCAGAAAGTGTTATAGAATTTGTTTTTTCATCATACCATACAGAATTATTATGAAACCAATCATAATCTGTTGTATAATCAAAGTTTTTACCTTCTTCTGTTGGTAATATATCGTTTAAATCAAACTCTTTAATAAATTCACCAGTTTCTCTATCAATTTCTACTACATAATCTTCAACAGTACCACTTATGAAATTATCAGTAGCAACTAATAAATTACCATTAGGCATTTCATAAACATCATGATGATATCCACCAGGAAGTGAATATTCATAATATATTTTTCCAAGTAAATCTATTTCATATAATCCTGTCATGTAATAAGGAGGATTAATTAATCTGTCACTACTTATAATTAAATGACCATTCTTAAGTCTATTTATATCCCAAATGGCTCTTTCTGTTAAATACCATCTAACATCGCCATTAGAATCATAAGCACTCATATATCCTTTACTTGAAGGGCTAGTAAAATATAAATCAGTTCCTAAAGCATCTTTATCTGCTTTTACTTCAGTTGGTAAAATGAAATCATCAGGAAGTTTTTCGGTTTTGATATATATAACTTTACTTTCTCCATTCATGGTAAGTGTAACTTTATTATTAGTATCAGGATATAAACCATAAATAGGTAAATAGTGTACATTAGTAGGTTTAAATGTATTAGTAATAGTAGTATTTTTATCTTTTCCTTCTATTGTAACAGTAACAGTAGTTGAATCTTTAGTTTCAAATACTATTAAAGCTGTAAGAGGGGAAATATCATAAGGATTTAAAATTACTTTTGGATCATCAAATGTATAATTAGAATCAGTTAAATTTTTTTCTATTTCTTTTTGAGTATTTATTAATAACATATTTTCTTCAACTGGTTTTGCTTTTTCGCAAAAATAATATATTCCAATTGAACATAAACATGCAATTATTATTAATAATAAAAATTTATATCTAGTTTTCATATAATCACCTAAATCAATCTAATTTCATTTTCATTAAAGAATGGTTTTTTCTTATTAATTCTGTCATAGAATAATATACCATCTAAATGATCAATTTCGTGTTGGAATGCTATTGATAAATCTTCTCTAGCCCTAATTCTAATTTGATTTCCGTCTAAATCAAGTCCACTAACAGTTACTCTAGCCCATCTTGGAACATGACCTTCAACTTCACGGTTAACACTTAAACATCCTTCACCAGCGTCTGCTGCAATTTTTTCTTCCGAATGACTTATAATTTTAGGATTAACAACTACATAGTTATCAAACTTTCCTTTTTCATATTCATCTACAATTACGATTAATCTTTTATTAATACCTATTTGAGGAAAAGCAAGACCCATTCCAGGTCTTAAATCATATTTTTTTTCGAATTCTTCAATTTGACTATATGTTAAGTGAGTAATCATTTGTTCAACAAGTTTTCTTTCTTCTTTAGTAACTGGTTTATCAAATGGTTTACTTTTTATTCTAAGTTTTTTGTCTTTTTCATCTAAAATTTCACATTTTTTAAACATATTTTAATCACCACATATATATTTTAACATAAAAAGAGAATATTTGTTTTTAAAAAAGACACTAATTCCAAATATTTACAATTTTTATCAAAAATGATATACTTCGTATTGAAAATAGGTGATGGTATGGATAGCAAAAATAAACTAAATAGAAATGAAATAATATTACTAATTATAGAAGGAATTAAGATTTGTGTCTCTTCTTTTTCGGGACCTTTTTTAGTAGCTTTTTTTATTTCTTTAACTTTATCCAATATTGCATCATATTCAATTTATAAAATAGTAACTAATATTATAGCTTTAATTTTTTCTTTTATAATTTCGAGATTTATAAAAAAGAAAAATAAGATTGTATCTTTTCGCTTTGGTATATTAATTAATATATTTTATCTATTATCTTTAATATTTTTTAAGGAAAGTATAATTGATAATTCATGGCTATTAGGTGTATTTTTAGGTCTATCAAATGCTTTTTATTATATGCCATTTAATTATATTGTTTCTAATGAAGTAAGAGGAGAAGTATTAACTAAGTGGACTAGCTATAAAAGCAATATAACAAGTGCTATTAATATTTTACTTCCATTAATGTTAGGTATATTATTAACTTATTTTAATTATTATGATATAGCTATTATATTTGTAATAATTCAGTTTATAGCATTCATAATTTCATTTTTATATAAGGGTAAGGAAAAACAATTACCAACTTTTTCTATTAGAAAATATTTATCTGCAATAAAAAAGGCAGAAGCATATAGTAGGTTTAAAATACATTATGCTATAGAATTTTTAAATGGTTTTACTTTCTCAAGTTCTGCTCTTGAATCAGTAATAACTATTTTTGTAATGCTATCTTTTAAAACAAATTTAAATCTTGGGATTTTCACAAGTGTTTTTACAATAATTAATTTTATCATCGCTCTTAATTTATCAAGGATAAAAAATAAAGATGTTTTTCCTAAAATTATGCTTGTTTCGATAGTACTTATTGTTTCTAGTATTATTTACTTTATTTTAAGTACTAGTACTTATAGTTTAACAACTTATAACTTAACTTATAATATTGCTTATGTAGTTATATCAATAATAACTTATGTATCTACTTTTTCAACTGTTAATTCAGTTAAAGAGATTAAAAAAGCATATCAACTTGAACATTTTTCTGTAAGAGAGTTCTTTTTATGTCTAGGTAGAATAATAAGCTTCAGTTTTCTTTTTATAATAAGTTTATTAAACAATATACTTTATTATAAGCTATTAATTGGAGTATATACTTTATCAATAATTACAATGAATTATTTAGTATATAAATTATATAAAAAATAAAGCCATAAGGCTTTATTTTTAATTAGTCCAAGATCTAGTTCCAATGATAATAACTAATAATATAAATAAAACTAATACAATAGCTGCTCCGTATCCAGAACCACAACCGCCATAATTTTGATAACCACAGTTAG
Organism: Bacilli bacterium; assembly: GCA_017461465.1. Taxonomy (GTDB): domain Bacteria; phylum Bacillota_I; class Bacilli_A; order RF39; family UBA660; genus RGIG4266. The sequence continues at coordinate 1,712 of JAFTYN010000029.1, read as the reverse complement.
AGCAACCATATCCTTGGTAGCCGCCATAGTAATACATAACATACCTCCTTTATCTCTAATATATGATATTAGTTTAATGTAAACTTGGTTATTAAAAAGTCCTATTTTTTATAATTGGATACAAAAAAAATGCTAAATATGTTATTATATAAATAGTAGGGTGATACGAATGAAAGAGAAAAAAGAGAAAGTTAAAATTTTTAAAAATTTAGATAAACCTCTTTTAATAGCTACTATAATTCTTATTATTTTTGGTACCTTAAGTATTGTTAGTGCTTCTGCTAATGAGTCTATTTCTAGATATGGTACCTCAATTTATAAATATTTCTATAGGCATATAGGAATGGTATCAATAGGTATTATAGGGAGTATTATAATTCATAGGGTTCATAGTAAATGGTATAGAGCAGTAGGAGCATTAACTTGGGTTACAGTATTAGGCTTTTTAATTTCTCTATTCTTTCTTGGAAAAGATCATCGTGGTTCTCTTAACTGGCTTACTATAGGTGGTATTACTATACAACCTAGTGAGTTTGCAAAACCTATAATCATTTTATCGCTCGCGTGTCTTTTTGATGCCGCATCTAAATTATTAAAAGAAGGAAAACTAGGAAAAGCTAATTTCACAGCACTTTGGTTTATAATTGGAATTATAATTCCCGGCATAGTTATAATTCAAGGAGATTTAGGTACTGGATTTATTATTACTGCTATAAGTGGAATTATGTTTTTAGCTGGCCCACTTGATAAGAAAACGAAAATAAAACATATTAGTTCATTAGCAGTTGTTGGTGTACTAGCTTTATCTCTTTTTGGACTGGGTAGAGGTTATTTATTAACGGCTGAGCAGAAAGAAAGAATAACAGATTTTTATAATCCTTGTAGTAAATACGAAGATAGTGGTTATCAAATATGTAACTGTTTTATTGCAATCAATGATGGTGGTTTAACAGGTCTTGGTATAAGTAAAAGTAAGCAAAAATACTCTTATATCCCAGAAGCTTATACAGATAGTATTTTTGCTATAGTAATAGAAGAAAATGGTCTTTTAATAGGTCTAGCGGTTATATTTATATATTTCTTCATGATATGGAGAATATTAAAAATATCGGTTAAAACAAAAAGTATAAAGGGTAGATATATCGCCTTTGGAGTTGCTATATACTTATTTATGCATGTACTTCTAAATTTAGGAGGTTTACTTGGTCTTTTACCACTTACTGGTGTACCTCTTCCTTTGATTACTTATGGTGGATCATTTACTATTTCATTTATAGCTGCTATTGCATTAGTACAACGAGTTAATATAGAAGCTTCAAATGATAAAACAGCAAAAAAAAGAATATAACATAAATCTAATCATATATATTATTATGATTAGATTTTTTATTTGGTTATTTTTAACTTTAATAATAATAAACTACTATAAGAAATATAAATATAATTGGCACTTTCAAATCAGCGATTTAAATGATAATTTAGACTTAAATTTAATTATATTTTTATATTATGATAAAGATAAAAATATTAAAAAAGGGAAAATAATAGTTCCTAGAGAATCGAGTTTCGAGATAAAAGAATTATTAGAAGATTTATTTTTAGAAAAAATTTCTATTTAAAAGGATTTATATAAATATATAGGTATCATATTATTAGGTGATAATATGAGAAAGATTTTGATTTATGCATTAATTATAATTAACATTTGGAGT
>JAFTYN010000154.1 GCA_017461465.1 Bacilli bacterium | reverse complement strand
TCTATTACCACCTAAAGGAATATATACATAGTCTTTAAAGAAACTAGAAAGTGACATATGCCATCTTCTCCAAAAATCAGTAATACTTGATGCTATAAGTGGATAATTAAAGTTTTCTTTAAATCTAAATCCTAACATTAAACCTAAACCTATAGCCATATCACTATAACCACTAAAATCAAAATAGATTTGTAGAGTAAAAGCTAGTGGCTTAAGCCATGCTGATAAAACAGTTTCTTCTATCATGTTTTTAGCAAATTCACCTAAAACATTTGCTATTAATACTTTTTTAGATAAACCTATTACAAATCTTTTGATACCTTCTGCAAATTTAGAATAGCTTGTTTCCCTATTTACTAACTCTTTATCTACATCAGCATATCTAACAATAGGGCCTGCTACTAACTGCGGAAATAAACATATATAAGTCATAAAATTTAATAAGGATTTACTCGATTTAACTTTACCATTATATATATCTATTACATAGCCTAAGGCTTGGAATGTAAAGAAACTAATACCTATTGGCATAGCAATTCTCATAAGTCCTATACTAGAATTAAATACATTATTAATATTTTCTATAAAGAAATCAGTATACTTAAATACTAAAAGCTGAATTATGTTATATAAAAGTGCAAGTATTAAAAATAATTTTTTCTTTTTGCTTTTTTCTATTTGTTTACCTAAAAAATAATTAATAAAACATGATAATAATAAGATTACTATGTATGTTGGTTCTCCTAAAAAATAGAAGATTAGACTAAATATTAGTAAAATAAGATTTCTAAATTTACTTGGAACAATAAAATATGCTATTAAGAGTAATGGTAAGAAATAATATATAAATGTTATACTTGAAAATATCATAAATCACCTCAAAAAAAGATCTTCCTATGAAGATCTTATAGATTATCAAATGCTGTTTCTAATTTGGTTCTAGTTTCTTGATCTTCAACCATAATTAGAATTACTAAGTTTCCTTTATTTTTAACAATTATGTCTTCTTTTTCAACACCAACGCAAATCCATTTTCTTGGATCTACTTTGTCTTTAATAGCTTTCATAACTTTTTCAGTATCTGCTCCATCATTTAATCTTACTAATACTACTGAATGTGCTATAGAACCTACTCCTGATTCTGATGCTAAAGCTTCTTTGTAATCAATATCTTTAGTACCTAAGTAGTATTCAATATTTTCTGAATCAACTACTGTATTACCAAGCATCATAGGTCTACTTTCTTCTGGAATGTCAGCATATACTTTAGTCATTATTTCTTCTAAAGTTCCTTCAACATTTTTGTTTCCACATCCTGTAAAGGTAAATAATGTAACTACTAACATTAAAAATAAAGATATTTTTTTCATTATTTTCATAATTTTTTCCTCTCTATCCTCTTTAATTATACACTATAACAAATTAAAAAGGAATACATAAAAAAATAAATAAACACTTAAAGTTGTGTTTATTTATTTTTCCAATATCCTTCTTTATAATCTTTAAAATATCTTAAGTCTTTTCTAAGTAAAGTATAATTTCTTTTTAAACTAGAATCTTTAGAATATTTAATTGGATTAACATGAGTTTTCCACAAAGATAAAGCTTTTTCTTTATATTCTTCATTTACTATATAGTTTTTAATTATTTTTTTAGGTACAAAAGAAAGCATTACTTCTTTATCTAAATATTCATATTTTAATTTTTCTTTTTCAATTAAGTCACGTGCTAAAATTTCAATTAAATTGCATCCAGCTGGTGTTAAATAATAACTAGATCTACCTTGTCTTGGATTAATTTCTAAGACTTTAAATTTTTTATCACGACTATCATATTTTAGGTCAAACTCTGCAAAACCAGTATAGCCTATTGATTCTGCAAATTTTTTTACCATATTAAGTACTTCTTCTGTATTACCGAACTGATTATAACCATTAATCATAACAGCTGCATTACCTACTAAATCATATTTATGTTCTTGAAGTCCTATTTGTGCTAAAGTTATTCTTTTTACTTTACCATTTTTATTAGAATATATAACACTATCAAACAAATGACTATCATCACCTGGGATATATTCTTGAATAATTAAAGTACTTTTATAACCACCTTTTTTTATACAGTGGATAACTTCATTAAGTTCTTTTTCATCTTCTACTTTATATATTTTCTTTTTACCTTCAAAGTCTATTTGACGATAAGGTACAACATCAGCAGGTTTTACTATAATCGGATACATAAAATCATGTTTTACTTCTTCATCATCTAAACAACTATAATATATTGTTTTAGGAATTGATATTATACTATTATTATCATATTCTTTATAAAATAATTCTTTATTTACTATGATATCTATTATTTCGCCTTTTGGATAATTAAAATAGTATTTACCTTCTAATTTTTCTTTATTTTTAGAAATCATAGTTATATAGTTTTCTGTTGAACTTACTAAAAGTATTTTTTCATTCTTATGATTTTCATAAAATTCATCTAAAACTCTTAAAAATTCCCTTTCTTCCCATAAGTTCTCATAATATTTTATATCTACTATTTCACTTAAGGAAGTAAACCAAATTGGCTTTGTTGCTATTAAAAAAGCTTTCTTATTATATCTTTCATGATAACATCTAGCCATATAGTAAGCATTAGCGTCCGCTCCTACTATTAATAATGTAAAGTCCATATTACCTCCTTAATATTTTATTTCTATTTCTTCATCATTATATATGTGAACTCTAGGTACACGATTAGTAATACTTACTAGAGCCTGATGAATACTAATTTCACTTTCATTGGCTATTTTAGCAAGACTTATACCTTCACCTAATAAAATTACTTTATCTCCTACTTTTACTTTATCATCTATAAGTACCATTATAGAGTCCATACATAACGCTACTATTTTATATAAATTACCATTTATTTTAACATACTCATAATATTTAGTTATTCCATCAGCATGTCCTATAGCTACTGTTGCTATAAACGAAGGTTTATCTGCAACAAAACTAGCTTTATATCCTACTGCGTCACCTTCATTTATATAGTTTATATCTATTACTTCACTATAAAGATTATATGCTTTTTTTAGTTTTAATTCATTACTCATATGAATATCACTTATTTTTGCGCCATTAGTTTTAAGATATTTTTTTGCTTCAAATAATTTCTTTCTTATTCCCACTGGTTCTTTTA
>JAFTYN010000153.1 GCA_017461465.1 Bacilli bacterium | reverse complement strand
TGTTCTAGTGTTTGAACTAAATTAGGTTTTAATGCATCTTTTAGTAAGATTGTCATTGCATCGATGCAGCCTAATTCCTTAGCAAATACTGCTTTTTTATCATAAGTATAACCGATTAGTATATTTCCAAGTTTTTCTTTTAAATCATTTAAGTCTTTAGCTAAACAGAATATAGCCATAATTTCGCTAGCGGCAGTTATATTAAATTTTTCTTCGCGACTAGCAATATTAATATTTCTTAAAGCTCTATCATTCATATCTAAACATCTATTAAATATAATAGAATTAGGGTCTATATTAAGTTCATTACCTTGAAATATATGATTGTCTATAATAGATGAAAGTAAATTATTTGCACTAGTTATAGCATGAAAATCACCAGTAAAGTGAAGATTTATATCAGTACTTGGGATAACCTGAGCGTAACCTCCACCAGTAGCACCACCCTTAATTCCAAATACAGGTCCTAAAGAAGGCTCTCTTAAAACTGCTAGAGAGTTATATTTTAATTTTGATAATGCATCATGTATTCCAATAGCAATAGTAGTCTTACCTTCACCATAAGGAGTTGGATTTATACTTGTAACTAATACTAATTTACCAACTTTATTAGTAGGTTTTAAGTCTAATTTTGCTTTGTATTTTCCATACATTTCTAAGTTTTCTTTACCTATATTTAATTTTTTTGCAATTTTTTCAATAGGCATTATTTTTGTTTTGTTAGCGATTTCTAAATCTGTCAATTTAATCACCTCGTTATAATTATATATTTAATTTTAAAAAAAGACAATGAAGTTATTAAAAAAGTATTTAAAATAAAGGATTAAACTTGATTTTTAATTTATTAATGGTATAATATTGTAATCTAATTAAAGGGGAGGTTTAGGAAATGATAGTTAATAAGTTATTAAGTGTTAAAAAAGATAAAAATATTATTTTATACAATCTTTCTTATGATACTGATAGACTATATAATTTTCTAAAGCAGATTGAGGATAAATATAGAAGAGTTGAAAATGTTGTAATTGAAACTACATTTTCTGGAATAACACCACTTAGTTATGGTAAATATGATGCTATGAAAGGTATTTGTTATGTTAGAGAAGATGGTATATCAGATACCAAGAAAGAAAGAGCAAGTGAATCATATTTTAAATCACTTGGTGGTACTAGTCGTGAATGGGATTTCTTAACACCTGAAGAACGAATGTTATTTATGCCAATTGAGGGAGCAAGAAAAGGAAAATTAAAACTTGAAGTTACTTATCCTTCGATAGTTGCTAGAACTATCAAGGAAACATTTTTAACAGAAGATGGTAAGTGCATTATCGATGGAACAAAGATGATAAAATTAGGTAATGCTTTATTAAATATTCCAAGTAGATTAATTTTTGATAAAACTATTGACTTACAAGTAGGCAAAAAAAGTTGGAACGATCCATCTAGAGCATTCTTTTCTATTGAAGATTATAAAAAGTATTTAAGAAATGCTGCTAGAGGTATCAATTATGAAGTTTTAGAAATTAGTGAACATGAATTTAAAGCTGCTAAGAAAGATATTGGAGCTCTTTTATATAGACTTCAAGATATCATATCAGCTGAACAAATAGGAATGTTCCCAATGGATTTAGAATTATCTGAAGATTTAGAAATATTAAAAAGATTTGGTATACGTAATGAAACTTTTGAATGGTTAAATACTACTCTTGAGAAAGCTCCTATCAATTATGATGGTGGTCAAATTTTAGGAGAATCTAGAAATTTAATTTGTAACCATTATGATTTAGATGGTGCTAGAAAAGAAAAAATAATAATAGAAAAAATAAAAAGACAAGAAGAAGCTATTGAAAAAATAGAAGAGGATTATGTAGCACCAGTTACAGGATTTACAAAAAAAATTAAAGCAGCTTAATAACTGCTTTTTTTATTACTAATATTAGGATAATTATGTTATAATATTTTTAGTGTCTAAGAGGTGACTTATGAAGAAATGTGTACTTATTATTAATCCAAATAGTGGTAAAAACTTAGATGAAGATTATATTTTTGATTTTCAAAAAATTCTTCAAAAATACGATTATG
>JAFTYN010000152.1 GCA_017461465.1 Bacilli bacterium | reverse complement strand
GCTTACAAAAAAGAAGTAGTAAGCAAAAAAGAAGAAAATAAACCTGAATGGTTTGATAAAAAAATAGAAATAAAAGAGGATTTAGAAAGACAAAAGAAAATAGAAGAAATGCTTAATAGGAAGTAGGTGAAAATATGAATAGTATAAAAGATGCTGCTTTAGAATGTGGTATAACTAATTATAAAAGTAGTCTTGTAAAAGACTATAAAGAAGCATTAAAAGATGAAAGATTTAAAGAATTAGTATCTAAATTAAATGCTTCTGAAGATACTCTTATGAAGTATACTTCTTTTTTAGAGGAAAGTGCTTGTGAATATGCTAATTGTAAAAATTGTAAGAATATTTTTGAATGTAAAAATAAAGTAAAAGGACATGCATATTTACCTAGAATTGAAGGTAAGAGAATAGCATTTAATTATAAAGCATGTAAGTATCAAGAAAAGATACTTAAAGATAATGCTTTTAAAAAGAACATAACTTTATATCAAACACCAGCTGGTATATTAGATGCTAATATTAAAGAAATATATTCTAAAGATGCTACTAGATATGAAGTAATTGAATATCTATTAAAATTTATAGATGAATATCCAAATGTTTCCAAAGGACTATATCTACATGGTAGTTTTGGAGCAGGAAAAAGTTATTTAGTATCAGCAACATTTTCAGAACTTGCAAAAAAAGGTTATAAAAGTACTATCATATTTTGGCCAGAATTTTTAAGAGATATAAAATCATATTTTGGTTATGACTTAGAATATCGAAATATGATTAATAAAATTAAAAATACTCCACTTCTTTTTATTGATGATATTGGAGCAGAAAACGTAACAGCTTGGTCAAGAGATGAAATATTATGTACTATACTTCAGTATCGTATGGATAATAAATTATGTACTTTCTTTACTTCTAATTTGAATATAGAAGACTTAGAAAAGCACTTAAGTATTACCAAAGAAGGTAACGAAATAGTAAAAGCTAGAAGAATTACAGAAAGAATTAAACAGCTTACTATTGATATGGAATTAATTAGTAAAAATTTAAGAAAATAAGTTCTGAGGTGATGACATGTCAAGCAAAAATTTTGAAAGATTACGTACGACTTTAAAAGAAAAAGGAACTTTGCCATTAGATGAAGTTTCAAAAATGTTTAAAAAAAATGAATTTCAAACAAAGCAGATGTTGCTTCAATTTTTATATAATGAAATAACTGAATTACATCCTGCAACAGACCCTAAAAAAATCAAATATTTATATAAAATATTTAAATACTTTGATATAGCAGAAAGTCAGAAGGAAAAAGACTCTGTTACTACTCATTTAAATAAATTAGCTAGGCTCTGTAACAGAAGGTTAAATAAATTATATAAAGATGGTCAGTTAGATTTAGCGTCTAAAGAGCCTAATGTATTTCAAAAATTACTAGATATTATCAATGTAACAAAAATTGGACTTAAATATTATCCGACTGTTCCAGGTGAGACGCCAGTTGATGAAGTTTCGTATGAACTACTTAATTATTTAATATATGATGTACGTAATTATAATTATTTGTTTGAACTTTTAAAAACATTTCCAAAGAACTTAAATGTAAAAAATGAAAAAGGTAATTATTTAATAGAAGAACTATTAGATAAATATATTAGTATTGTTAAAAAGGGAGATACCCACTCAGAAATAATATATTATGAAAAAGTAATAAAACTATTCTTATCTGATCCTAAACTTAATATTGAAGAAGCGACTAAAGAAAAGATGCTTCGTAAATTAGAAAGAGTTTTAGTAGAAGTTAGAAATTCTCATGTAGAAGAATATGATAGAGTTAGAACTGATTTCTTCATTAACGAAGCTATTAGAGATATTAAAGATTTAGGAGTAGTAGATGATATAGAAAAATTAAATTATAAATATGATGTTAGAACTATTTTTCCTAAGGAAGTACTTGATGCAGTCTATGATAAAGATGTTCATGGTAGGTTAGATTACATAGATTGCCGTGATAAATATACAATTACGATTGATAAGGAAGGAACATGGGTATATGATGATGCTTGCTCTTTAGAAGTGCTTCCTAATGGCAACTATTTACTTGGAGTTTATATAGCAGATGCAACACTTGACGTTCCTAGAAATAGTTTAGTTGATTTAGAAGCAAGAAAAAGGGTAGAGACTATCTATGTTTTAGGTGGTCCATATACATTACTTCCTGAAACACTTACAAGAAAATTATCTTTAAGTGCTCATGAAGATAAAAAAGCTATTGGCTTTTTCTATGAACTTGATAGTAAACTTAATGTAGTAGATTTTAAAATAAATAGATGTTTAATTAATGTAGATAAGAATTATAGTTATGAAACTGCTAATGATTTACTTGTTTCATCAAATGATTTAGAAGAAATTAAATTACTTAAAAACATGTATCAAATATCTAATAAAATGCATCAAAATGCTAATGAACGTTTAAAATATAGAACACTTAAGAAAGTTAAAAAATCGCTTAAAGATAGTACTGCTGAGCTTCCTCTTGATGTATCTAATAATCCATCAGGTATTATGATTGCAGAATTTATGGTTCAAACTAATTCTTTTATAGCTGATTTCTTTCAAAAACATCCTGAAATACCATTTATATATCGTATCAATTTATCTAGTTATGGTAATGATATTATTGATAAAATAAAAGATATAAGTGGTGCTAATATGTCTTTTGAAGAACTTTTAACATATATTAATTATATCTGTCCTCCTTCAGTATATTCAGTAACTAATCTTGGACATAATGGTCTTAAATTAGATGCATATTGTCATGGTACAAATCCACTTCGTAATTATTCTTCATTGGAGATAGAAAGAATAATAGTAGAGTTTATGATAAATGATGGTAGAGGTATTGATTTAGATGAAAGAAAAAGATTCTTAACAGAATTATGTGAACATATGAATACACGTATGAGTTTAGATAATGACTATGTTGAAGAAGTAAAACAGTTATATAAAAAAATAAATGAATAGTTGACAAATTAAAAAAAAGTGATAAAATTAGTCATAAGGCGATGACTGAGACACGATTTAGTTATGATGTATCAAAGCAAATTAGGGATGATGAGAGCCTAATATACTAGTAATTAAATAACTACTCACAAGCTATACTCGAAAGAGATTATCGGTAATTCCGTTATAAATTAAATTAAGGTATAAATTAGGATGGTACCGCGTACATACGCTCCTTGCATGTAAAAATGCATGGAGTTTTTTATTTGTAGAAAGAAGGGATAATATGATAAATATTAAAGAAGATGAAAGATTAAATAAGATTAATCATAGTTGTGCTCACTTACTTGCACAAGCTGTAAAGCATTTATATCCTCAAGCTAAATTCTGGGTAGGACCAGTTATTGAAGAAGGATTTTACTATGATATTGATTTAGGTGATGATGTAATTAAAGAAGAAGATTTACCTAAAATTGAAAAAGAAATGAAGAAAATAGCTAAAGACGGTAAAAGAATAGTAAGACACGAAATATCTAAAGAAGAAGCTTTAGAAATGTTTAAAGATGATGAGTATAAAGTAGACTTAATCTCAAGAATGAATGAAGAAGAAAATATAATTAGTTGTTATACTCAAGGAGACTTTACTGATTTATGTCGTGGACCACACGTTGATACTGTTAAAGAATTAAAACATTTCAAATTATTAAAATTTAGTGGTGCTTACTGGAAAGGTGACGCTAATAACAAAATGCTTCAAAGAATTTATGGTATTTGTTTTGAAAACGAAGAAGACTTGAAAGCACATTTAAATTTCTTAGAAGAAGCTAAAAAAAGAGATCATAAAAAACTAGGTAAAGAACTTGAACTATTCATGATTAGTGAATATGGTCCAGGATTCCCATTCTTCTTGAATAAGGGAATGATTTTAAGAAATGAACTTGAAAATTTCTGGTATAAAGAACATACTAAAGAAAATTATGAATTTATAAAAACTCCAATTATGCTTAATAAAGATTTATGGGAATTATCAGGGCACTGGTTTAACTATAGAGAAAATATGTATATCAGTGAAATCGACGAAAAAACATTTGCAATTAAACCAATGAACTGTCCAGGTGGAATGTTAGTATATAAAAATTCACTTCATTCTTATAAAGATTTACCACTTAGAGTAGGTGAACTTGGACAAGTACATAGACATGAAGCAAGTGGTGCTTTAAATGGTTTATTTAGAGTTAGAACATTTACTCAAGATGATGCTCATATTTTCATGAGAGAAGATCAAATTGAAAGTGAAATTGTTAGCTTAATTAACTTTATAGATCGTATGTATTCAATTTTTGGATTAACTTATGATATTGAATTATCTACAAGACCTGAAGAAAAATATATAGGTTCTATTGAAGTATGGAATAAATCAGAAGCTATTTTAGAAAAAGCTTGTCGTGAAGCTGGACATACTTGTAAAATTAATCCAGGTGATGGAGCATTCTATGGTCCAAAACTAGACTTCCACATTAAAGATTCAATTGGAAGAGTATGGCAATGTGGTACTATTCAATTAGATATGAATTTACCAGAAAGATTTGATTTAACTTATATAGATGCAGATGGAAGTAAGAAAAGACCAATCATGCTTCATAGAGTTATTTATGGTTCTATTGAAAGATTTATTGGAATTTTAATTGAACATTTTGCAGGAGCTTTCCCACTTTGGCTTGCTCCAACTCAAGTTAATATCATTCCAGTAAAAAATGAATATCATTTAGAATATGCTCAAAAATTAAAAGAAGTATTTGAAAATGCTGGTATTAGGGTAGAACTTGATAGTCGTGATGAAAAACTTTCTTATCGTATGAGAGATGCTCAATTACATAAAATTCCATATAACTTAATTATTGGAGATAAAGAAAGAGATAACAATGAAGTAAGTTATAGAAAATTTGGTTCAGAAGAAACTGTAACTATGAATTTAGATGAATTTGTAGCACTTCTAAAAGAAGAAATAGAAAGTAAAAAACTAAATAAATAATGGAAGAAATAAATTTAAGTAAAAAACAGTTCCATGATTTAGTATATAATATTCGCCTTGAAATGGCTTATACTAGAGATCCTGAAAAAATAAAAGAACTAAATTTGAAACTTGCTGAATTAAAAAAATTAAGGGCACGTACAGTTTTAAAAGAATCAGGAATTATAGAAAATGAAAAAGGATTTAATAAATAAATCCTTTTTTTGTTCTAAAATCCTTTAGTATTCGTATAATAAAGTAGATAATGGAGGAAAAAAACATGGTAAATAAGAAAAATATTTGGTTTTTAACACTATTTAGTTTAATATTAGTACTAAGTATATACTATATTACAATGCCCAATGATTTATTACTTACAAGTGTAGATACAAAAGGAGATATAGAAAGCGATGAAGTAGTAAGTGAAATATCAGAAAGCACCATTTTAGTTGCTTTAAGAGTGGAAGATGAAGAATCTTATTTAGAGGAACTAGAAACTTTAAAAAACATTTTAAATAGTAAAGATGCATCGGTAAAAGAAAAGAATAATGCATATGAACAAATGAAAAGTTTGAATATAAATAAAAGTGAACAACAAAAATTAGAAAGTGATATAAAAAAAGAATTTAACTTAAATTCTTTTGTTAAAATAGATGGTAATCAAGTTAGAGTAGTAGTAGATAGTGATAAGCATGATACTAAACTTGCAAATAATATAATTAGAAAAATTCAAAATAATTACGAAAATGATATGTATATATCAGTCAAATTTCAAAGTAAATAGGTAAATACTTACACCAATATCTTTTTATTTCATAATATAATATGAGATTAGATAGGTGGAGGAAAAATGAAAGGAATACTTACTAAAAGAGAAAAAGAAGTATTTGATTTACTTATTACTAATAAAACAACATGTGAAATTGCTAAAATTCTAGATATAAGTGAAAAAACTGTAAGAAATCATATTTCAAATGCAATGCAAAAACTAGGTGTAAAAGGTAGAGCATCTGCAGTAGTAGAACTATTAAAATTAAATGAAATATCATTATAAATCGCATATATTGCGATTTATTTTATATACTTTATTAGAGGTGTATATGATAAAAAAAATAGTAATAAAAAAGTTAATTGTTTTGATGTGCATAAGTTTTACTTTAGTATTATTATATTTTATGCCTGACAATAAAGAATTAAGTTATAAAACAAAAATAATATATACTAGTAGTGAAGTTAAACTTCATGACATTTTTTTACTTGATAGTAATAATAGAATAGCTCTAACTAATATTGCTATCGAAAATGAAAAAATAATAGATATAGCAAGAGAAATAATAGAAATACTAATAAAAGATGGTAAATATGAAAGTAAAATACCATCGGGATTTAGAAGTATTCTACCTAGTGAAACTAAGATAAATAATTTAATATTAGAAGATGACATATTAAAAATAGATTTATCCAGTAATTTATTTGAAGATATTAATAAGGAATATGAAGATAAAATAATTGAGTCACTAATATATTCACTTACTAGCATAAAAGAAATAAACAAAATAATTATTTTTATAGATGGTAAAATTTTAACTAAACTTCCTATATCAGGTAAGATTCTTCCGAGTATATTAGATAGGGATTATGGAATAAATAAAATATATGATTTAGTTACTACTAAGGATATTACAAATCTAACTATATATTATATAGATGAATATAATGATAATTATTATTATGTTCCAGTTACTAAATTTTTTAATGATAAAAGAGAAAAAATAGAAATAATTATTGAAGAACTTGCTAGTAGTAAACTTTATACTAGTGATTTAATGAGTTTTTTAGATAAAGAAACTAAACTATTATCAAATTTCAATAATAATGAAATATTAACATTAGAATTTAATGATGCCATATTTAATGACATGACAGAAAAGACCATTTTAGAGGAAGTAACTTATAGTATAAGTTTATCTGTTTTTGATGCTTACGATGTAAAAGAAGTAGTTTTTACTAACAATAATGAGGAAATTTGTAAAAAAGGGGTTGAAAACTAAAAAGAGTTGTAGTATAATTTAACTTGTTCAAGTGAGCAAGTTGTCTTAGTAGCTCAGCTGGATAGAGCAATGCCCTTCTAAGGCAGTGGTCGGGGGTTCGAATCCCTCCTGAGACACCATTTGATATAAAACGGCTTAGGCCGTTTTTATTTTTTCCTAAATAAAAATGCTATTAATATCTGTAAAAGTTTACAATTTAATAATGACACTGAGTGTAGTTTGTGATATTATTATTTTGAAGGTAGGAGATGATTAAATGTTAAATGGTAAAGTTGCAGTAGTAACTGGTGGAACTAGAGGAATTGGTTATGCTACTGTTAAAAAGTTTTTAGATGAAGGGGCAAAAGTAGTACTTTTTGGTTCAAAAGAATCTAGTGTTGCTAAAGCTTTAGAATCATTAAAAAATGAAAATAATGATTACGAAGTAACTGGATTATATCCTGATTTAAGTGATATTAAAAGTGTTGAAGAAGCATTTGATAGCATTATAAAAGAATATGGTAAAATAGATATACTTGTTAATAATGCTGGTATATCTGCTAGAGAAAGTTTATATGACTATACTAGTGAAGCATTTGATAATATTATTGATTTAAATATCAAAGCTGTATTTAACTGTTCTAAAGTCGTAGCACCATATATGAAAGAAAATGGTGGAGGAGTTATTTTAAATACTAGTTCTATGGTTAGTATTTATGGTCAACCTTCAGGTGTTGGTTATCCAACTAGTAAATTTGCTGTTAATGGTATGACTAAATCTTTAGCAAGAGAACTTGGAAAAGATAATATCAGGGTAAATGCAGTAGCACCTGGTGTAATTAGAACTGATATGGTAGCAGCGCTTCCAGAAGAAATGGTAAAAATGGTATGTGCTCAAATACCACTAGGAAGAATGGGAGAACCTGAAGATATTGCAAATGCATTTGCTTTTCTAGCAAGTGATAGTGCAAGTTTTATAACAGGAGCTATTTTGTCAGTAGATGGAGCAGGAATGTGCTAAATAAAAAAGTAGACTATAAAGTCTACTTTTTTTCATTTAAAAAATAATAAGTTGCATTACTACTAGCAATTAAATTATTTTGGTCATCAAAGATTTCAGTTGTTAATAGAGCAGTAGTTCTTCCTATCTTTATAGCTTTAGCTTTGGAAATTAACTTAGGACCTTTTGCTGGAAGTAAATAGTTAATTTGAGAATTAAGAGTCACTGCTATTTTTCCAGTTGCTCTAGTAATAACACCCATAGAAGTATCTGCTAATGTAAAGATTAAACCGCCATGAACTATCCCATATGGATTTAAAGAATTTTCAGTAATATTAACTTCCATAGTTGCACTTTCTTTATCATAATCAATTAACTTAATATTATTATATTTGATAAAACCAGTATTTGCATTATTAACATACTCTAAAACTTCACTTTTAGTCATTTCATCTAGATTCATAAATACCTCCATTTAGAATTATATCATAAAAAACTCTAATAATTAGAGTTTATATTAAATCAGTTAAAGTTTCATGGATAACTTCTTCTTTACTATCTAGATCAACTTCTTCAATACGATCTACACGGCATTTTTCTGCAGTTATAATAGCTTCAACTTTACTTGTCGCAACATCAATTCTATCATTTATAACAACATAATTATATTTAGTAACTTCATTTATTTCTTTATATGCTGTTTTAAATCTTTCAAGAACTTTATCTTCAGACTCTGTATTACGTTTCATAAGTCTATCTTTTAATATTTCCATAGAAGGAGGCATAATAAAAATAAATAATGCATCATTAATTTTTTCTTGAATCTCTAATGCTCCTTGAATATCTATTTCTAATATAACATCTTTTCCTTCATTTAATTTATCTGCTATTTTATCTTTTGGAGTTCCATAATATTTATTGTTATGTACAATTGCATATTCTAAAAATCCTTCTTCTTCTATCTTCTTTTTAAATTCTTCTTCAGTAACAAAGAAGTATTCTACACCATTTTTTTCATTACCTCGTGGCTCTCTAGTAGTCATTGATGTAGATAACCATATGTTTTTATTTTGTTCTTTTAGTCTTTCACAAATTGTTCCTTTACCAGCTCCAGAAGGACCTGATATTACTATTAAAATCCCTCTAGATTTAGTTTTAATAATGCTCATACTTGCACCACCTTTTATATGTTATAACATATTAAGTTTTTTAAATCAATAAAAAAATTACTTTACTAATTAATTTTGATATGTTAAACTTAAATAATATTTTTTTGGGTGGTGATAGTATGAAAAATAAAAAAGGTGTTAGAGTGTTTGCGGCTATTTTATCTACTACATTATTAGGTTCGATAGCATTAAATAAAAATGACGATTATGTTAAAGTATTAGAATCACATACTATAGAGTCACATGATCCAGATTATAAATTTGTTGCGCATAGAGGTTTTTCTTCTTTTGAGGTAGAAAATAGTAAAGAAGCTATAGTAAGCGCTAATAACTTACCTTGTGCAAGTGCTATAGAAGTAGATGTAAGATTAACTAGTGATGAAAATTTAGTGTTATCACATGACGACAATCTATCTAAAATAAGTGATAGTAATTTAAAAGTAAGTAGTAGTACTTATAGTGAATTATCACAGGTTACCTTATTACCAAGAAAGTCTAATTATAGTTTTGAAACTTTATTTAATTTAGAAAATAAAGTTAAAATAAAAAGATTAGAAAATAAGACAGGAACAATTACTTCACTAGATGAAACTTTAGAAATTTTATCACCCGAAAAAACATTATTTATAGAACTTAAGTTTGAAAATAACTATGAAAAATTATCTCAAAAAGTAGTGGATGTGCTTAAAAAATATCCTCAAAAAAAGTTTATTATTCAAGCATTTGAATATAAAGAATTAAAAAGGATGATGGAAGAATATCCAGAATATACGTATCAGTTAATAATAAAAGATAAAAGCAATTTAAAATATCTTGATGAGGATTTTGATGCTTATGGCCTTAAGCATACTATTATAGATAGTGATATGGTAATTTCTATTTTAGAAGACGGTAAAGAAGTTTCATTATGGACTATTAATAGTCCACATACTTTTAAGAAAATTACTGATGAATTAGGCAGTTATGCTGATGAAGTAAATTATATTACTGATAATCCAGATATATTATGTTATAGTGCTAAAAGTAGAGTAAAACAAAAAGAAAGAAGGTATTAATTATTTGATTAATACTTTTTTCTTAGATATAATAAGGTTAAATATAAATGTGTGAGAAAATAAATATGAATAAAATCGAAATAACTAGTTTTGAAAGATAAATATTATAATGAAAATTTAAGTTATATTTATCCTTTTAGATTAGATAAAAAGGATTAATTTGACAGTATAATAATACTCTAATATAATAATGACGATTAGGTGATATTATGGCTATATTTAATGAAGACGGAAAAAAGTATTATGATAGAAAAATTAAAGAATTAAAAACATTTGATTTAGATGTTCTTAAAAATAGTGATAGAGTAATAGTTAAGGACGTAATAGAAAAACTAGGCACAATAAGTGTTACTAAAAAAGAACAACAAAGTACTGACATTGATATAAATTACTTAAGTAGAATATTTAATTTAAGTTTAGCTGATATTAGTATATTTGGATATGATATTACTGAAAGAGTAGAGGACTTAATTAGAATAATATCTATAAAAGAGGCTAAAGAAGGCGGCTGGCAAAATGAAATACTTTTTCCAAGTGCTAACTTAAGAACTCTTGATTATAAATGTACTCCAGGATCAATTATATATCCAACAAAGAGTAATAATTGTGATGAAGTCTTTTTAGGGCATGAAGAAATTCATTTGTTAAAAGATACTAATCCTGAAGAATTTTTATTATGTTATACCTTAATTGAGGTAATACCAATATTTTATGAATTACTTATGTCTGAAGATATAGAGTATCTTTCTAAAGATATTTTATCTTGGCGTTTATCCCAATTAAAAGAAAGTGGTAAAGAAATATTAAGACTATCTAATTTAAAAGGTATAGCGCCACAAAGTGAAAAAAAATATATAGATATGGCTATAATGGAAAGAAGTGTTTATCAGTTAAGTTTCTATTATGCTTTAATATTATTTAATATGTATCAAACTAATCCAAATAGAATACTTTATTTAGTAAGATGTGTATTAATGCACGAACTAACTACTTTGGAGTTACTAGAAGAATTAGGAATATATAACGTTAGAAAATCACATCATTTTGATGAAGGAATCGAAAAAGTAAAAACAATTATTTAATATTATCACTTTTTATAAATTAATTGCATAAATTAATGTAAGAGGTGAAAGTATGTCTTCATTTAAAGAAATTGTTACTAAAGCTATTATTGGGAAAGGAAAAAAATATTTTAAAAATAATTATTCAGTAGAAGCTTCAGGTGTAACTAATGTTCTTGGATGCTGGGTTATTAATCATAAATTTAAAGGATATAAAACAGGTGAAAAAATAGGGGTAGATGGCTCATTTGATGTAAATATTTGGTATAGCTATGAAAATGATTCGAAAACGGCTGTAATAAATAAAAATATTAAATATAATGATTTATTTAATGTGAAAGTTAGAGAAGATGCAGATTTATCTGGTGATACTGATATAATAGTAAGAGCATTAAAACAGCCTTCTTGTTTGGGAGTAAAAGTTAATAATGGTATAGTTAGTTTTGATATAGAAAAAGAACTTGGTGTAGAAATAGTTGGAGAAACCAAGATGAAAATTGCTATTGAAGATGACGAAGAACCATGGGATGAAATATATGATGATATAGATGATGAAGCTTTAAAAGAGATAGATGAAAGCATAAATTTAGAGTATTTAGAAGAAATAAAAGAAAATAATTAAAAAAAACAAAATGTCAACAAAAAATCGTTGACACTGTTTTTTTTATATGTTAGAATTAATAACAGTGAATGGAGGGAACTAGATGGCAGTAAAATTAAGACTTAAAAGAATGGGTTCAAAGAAAAAACCATTTTATCGTGTTGTAGCAGCTGATTCAAGAAGTCCAAGAGATGGACGTTTCATCGAAGTTGTTGGTACATATAATCCAATTACAGAACCAGCAGAAATTAAAATAGATGAAGAAAAAGCTATGAAATGGCTTGCTGATGGAGCTATTCCAACTGATACTGTAAGAGATTTATTTAGAAGTCAAGGAATCATGGAAAAATTCCACAATTCAAAAAAAGAAAGTAAATAATTATGAGTATAGTAGAATTAACAGAATTTTTAGTTAAAAGTTTAGTTAAAGAACCAGAAATGGTATCAGTAAAACAATTAGCAGATGAAAATGGTGAATCTGTTATACAAGTTTTAGTTGACAATAATGATATGGGTGCTGTAATCGGAAGAAAAGGGAATATAGCAAAAGCTATAAGAACTTTAGTACAAGCATCAGCATATGCTACTGGTCAAAAACGTGTAAGAATCGATATAGATTCATTTTAGAAGTTAATACTTCTTTTTTTTACAAAGGATTACCTTATTTAGGTAATCCTTTTTCTTGTACTTTACCTTATTTTATATTATAATGTATATGTAGGATTGAGGTATGAAAATGGTTAGTGAAGACTTAAAAATTCCGGTTCATATCGGAATTATTGTAGATGGTAATGGTAGATGGGCTAAAGAACAAGGCTTATCTCGTAGTATGGGCCACAAAGCTGGCGCAGATAATATTGAAAAAATAGCTTCATATGCTTTTGAAAAAGGTGTTAAAGTATTAAGTCTATATGTATTTTCAACAGAAAATTTCAAAAGAAGCGAAGAAGAAGTAAATTATTTAATGGATTTATTTGCGATTAAATTTAAAAATTATAGTACATTATATAATAAACAAAATATTAAAGTTGTTTTCTCAGGAAGAAAAAAGCCACTTCCTGAAAAAGTATTAAAAATGATGGAAGAAATGACTGAAAAAACTAAAAATAATACAGGAGGTATTATTAATTTTTGTTTAAATTACGGTGGACAAGCAGAGATTGTAGATGCTGTTAAAAGGATTGTTAAAGAAGGTGTTGATGTAGATACACTAGATATAGAAAGTTTTAGTAAGTATTTATATCAAGATTTACCACCAGTAGATTTAATGATTAGAACAAGTGGAGAACAAAGATTGTCAAATTTCTTATTGTGGCAATGCTCATATGCAGAATTTTATTTTCCAGAAACTTACTTTCCAGCATTTACTAAAGATGACTTTGACTTAGCGATTTTAAAATATAATAATCGTGATAGACGTTTTGGAGGTATTAAGTATGAAGACAAGACTAATTAGTTCAATAATAATGTTACTTATAGTAGTGCCTGCTGTTATTTATGGTAACTTACCTTTTTCAATAGCGGTATTTACTGTAGCAATGTTATGTTTAAAAGAATTTATGGATATAAAAGAAACTAAAAAGAGAATTCCAACTTTTATTAAAGTAATTTCTTATATATTTTTAGTATTATTTATTGGTGTTAATATATCTGGACCAATGCTTTCGTTTCAAATGGATTATAGAATTATAAGTGGCTTATTCCTAACTTTTTTAGTACCAACAATTTTATACCATGATAGAGAAAAATATAGTATTAATGATGCATTTTATTTAATAGGCGGAGTATTTTTCTTAGCATTATCAATGGTACTACTTATTAATATTAGAGAATATAGTTTAATGAAGTTTATTTATGTTGTATTAATTCCAATTATCACTGATACATTTGCTTATTTAACTGGAATGTTAATTGGAAGAAATAAACTTCTTGAAGATATTTCTCCTAAAAAAACTTGGGAAGGTACAATAGGTGGAACATTCTTTGGAGTATTTGTAAGTACTATGTTTTATGTAACTGTAATTAGTCAAACTACTCCAGTACTTTATGTTGTTTTAGCTAGTACATTCTTATCTTTATTAGGTCAATTTGGTGATTTATTCTTCTCAGCTATTAAAAGATATTATGGTAAAAAAGATTTTTCTAATTTAATACCTGGACATGGTGGAGTACTTGATAGAATTGACAGTATAATATTTGTATTACTTGGTTTTATGTTTTTTATTTCAATAATATAGAGAAGGTGATAAAATGACAATTATATATTTCATATTAATACTAGGTATCACTGTTTTTATTCACGAACTTGGACATTTTATATTTGCGAAAAGAGCAGGAATATATTGTTATGAATTTAGTATTGGTATGGGACCAATTATTAAAAAATGGAAAAGAAAAAACGATGAAACAGAATATTCAATTAGATTATTTCCAATAGGTGGATTTGTTAGTATGGCTGGTGAATCAGTTGAAGTAGATCCAAATGTTCCTAAAAATAGACAACTTCAAAATAAAACTTGGGGACAAAGATTTATGACAATAGTAGCAGGAGTTATGAATAATTTTATTCTTGCTATAGTAATTTTCTTTATTGTTGCTCTTATTACAGGAGCACAAAAGCCAAATGCTTATGTTAGCTATTTAGATGAAACTTTACCTGCATATAATAGTGGTTTAGTAGCAGGTGATGAAATTGTTAAATTAAATGGTAAAGATGTAAATGCAGATATGCTTATGCTAAAACTTATGGTTAATGGTGATAAAGAAATAAGATTAACTGTAAAACATGAAGATGGTTCTCTTGATAATATAGTAATGTCACCAAAACTTATAAAAGAAGGCGAAATAGAAAGCTATAAATTTGGTTTTGGTATGACTACAGAAGTAGAAAAAGGCATTATTCCATCAATAAAATATGCGTTTACTAAATTATGGAGTTTAATAGTTCAAATGACTTATACATTAGGTTATTTATTTACAGGAGCCTTATCATTATCTAATTTATCAGGTCCAGTAGGAATTTATTCAGTTGTAGATCAAACTGCACAAGCTGGATTTATAAATGTTATATTTTTACTAGGATATATAAGTGCTAATGTAGGTTTTATGAACTTACTTCCAATACCAGCATTTGATGGTGGAAGATTATTCTTCTTACTAGTTGAAAAAGTTAAAAGAAGTCCAGTAAGTCCTAAATTTGAAAATGCAGTTCATGCAGTAGGTATGATTTTCTTACTTGGACTAATGTTAGTAATTACTTATAATGATATAGTTAGATTATTTTTTGGAGGATAATAAATGTTAGATGCTACTTTGAAGTATGCAGTACATTATAATGAAATAATAAATTATGATTATAAAGAAGATTTATTTACAAAAAAAATAATTGATAGTTATAAAGTAAATATTTTAAAAAATATAGATAATAAATATAAAGTAAAAAGTTTAGATATGATTGTATATAAATATATTGATGATTATGGTTTTAAATTTTATGTAAAAAATAAAAAGGATTTAGATATAGACTACTACTATAATATTAGTAAGTCATTATCTAAACTTTTTCACGAATATAGGCAAAATAGAAGGAAAGGTATAATCGGTCCAATCTGGTTATAGTAGTAAATTATGTTAAAAGTAGATCATGTTACAAAATATTACGACAAATTTTTAGCAGTAGATGATTTATCTTTTGAAGTTAAACCTGGAGAAATCTTTGGATTACTTGGTGTTAATGGTGCAGGTAAAACAACTACTTTCAGAATGATAATGGGACTTTTAGATTCAACTAAAGGTTCAATTACTTTAGATGGTAAAAAGATAGATTATAGTGTTACTGATAAAATAGGGTTTCTTACTGAAGAAAGAAGCTTACTTACTAAGTTGACTGTTAAAGAGCAAGCTATTTTTTATGGTACATTAAAAGGAATGCAAGAAAAAGAAATCTTAGAAAAATTAGATAGCTTACTTACTAAATTTTATAAAAGAGAAGATAAGTTTGATCTAGAAAAGTTTAAAAATAAAAAAATAAAAGAATTATCAAAAGGTAATCAACAAAAAGTACAGTTTATAATTGCAATATTAAATGATCCTAAATTATTAATATTAGATGAACCTTTTTCAGGTTTAGATCCATTTAATGTTGAATTATTTAAGGAAGAAATAAAAGCTTTAGCGTCTAAAGGAAGTATGATTATATTTTCTTCACATAGAATGGAACATGTAGAACTATTCTGTAAAAAATTAGTTGTTTTAATGCATGGTAAATCTGTTTTAGAAGGGGACTTAAAGAAAATAAAAGAAGCTTATCGTAAGAAAAATATCATTATAAAAGGTGATGTTGATATAGAGGAGATAAGCAAAATAAAAGGAGTAGTTTCTGTTTTAGAAAAAGCAGATGAATTAGAAGTTAAAATAGAATCTATAGATGCTGCAAAAGATGTATTTAAATTTATATCTAAGTCAAAAAATATTACTAAATATAGCATAGAAGAACCAACACTTAATGAAATATTTGTAACAAAGGTAGGTGAAAGCTATGAAGAGTAAATTGAATTTTTTGATAGAGATGAGTTTAAAAAGAAAAATAAATACCAAATGGTTCAAAATTGTTAATATAATTTTATTAGTAGCTATAGTAGCGCTTGCTAATATTGATAGTATTATAAATGCCTTTGGAGGAGACTTCGATAAAAAACAAGAAATCTATATTATTGATAATACAGATGTTTCTTATGATTTATTTAAACAGCAGTTAATGCTAATAACAAAAGCTGAAAAAGAAGAAGATATGAATTATCTATTAAATAATTATGAAGGAACTATAGAAGATGCAAAAAAAGAATTAGAGAATGAAGAAAAAAGAGATAATTTATATATTGTTTTTGATAATGATGAAGAAAAAGTGTTATCTGTAAAACTTATATCATATGAATATATGGATATATTAGATAGTCAGTTTATATCAAACTCTATATATAATACAAAAGTAATGCTTGCTATAAGTAAATCTAATATTTCACCAGAAGAAATAAATAATATTTATTCTAATATTGATGTTGAAAGAATTATTATAGATGATACTAAAACAAGTAAAGATGAAAGTATGGAAGTTGTTATGACTAGTGTATTTCCACTTGTAAT
This sequence comes from Bacilli bacterium, assembly GCA_017461465.1. Lineage (GTDB taxonomy): Bacteria > Bacillota_I > Bacilli_A > RF39 > UBA660 > RGIG4266. The sequence goes on along the minus strand of JAFTYN010000152.1, from coordinate 32,177 downwards.
CTTGCCATTTTTCATGTTAATTATTTTCTTAGTACAAATGATAGGTAGTGAAATAAATGATGAAAAAGCTACAAGAGGAATGGAAATAATTATATCTAGTGTTTCACCAACAAAGCACTTCTTTTCTAAAATAATAGCGACTAATTTGTTTATTATTTTGCAGGCTGTTTTATTATTTATATATGGTGCTCTAGGTATGTTTATTAGACATTTAATTGGTGGAGATAATATAACTAATGGTGTATTTGGAAGTGTAGGTAGTATGCTTAAAGAAGCATTAGCAACTTCATTTATTGATAAATTAATTTATATTATTCCACTTACACTAATACTTATGCTATTAACTTTCCTAGCTTATTCTTTATTAGCAGGTATTTTAGCAAGTATGACAACAAATGTAGAAGACTTTCAAAATCTTCAAACACCAATAGTTATAATATTATTAACTTCATATTATTTAGCAATGTTAGCGAGTACATTTGAAGGTGCTTTATTTATTAAAGTGTTATCTTATATACCACTAATATCTGCTATTTTATCACCATCTTTATTAGTATTAGGTCAAATAGGTGTATTTGATGTATGCATATCAATAGTACTAATGATTGGATGTATATATTTATTAATTAAATATGGATTAAGAATATATAAAGTAGGAATATTAAATTATTCATCTACAGGTTTATGGCAAAAAATGTTAAAGGCGATGAAAAAATAATGAAAAAGATAATTATTATATTTATAAGTTTGTTAATGCTAACAGGATGCAGTAGTGATGCTAAAATAACTAAAATTAATGGTAGTAAAGCAAAAGAACTTATTAAGAGTGAAGCTGTATTAATAGATGTTAGAACTAAAAAAGAATATAATGAAAAACATATAGAAGGTGCTATTAATATACCTTATACTGAAATAAGTAAAATAGAGTATGATAAAGATACTGAAATTATAGTTTATTGCCGAAGTGGAAATAGGAGCAATATGGCTGCAGAAGAGTTACTTTCTTTAGGTTATAAGAACATATATGATCTAGGAAGTATGGATAATTACTAGAAAATAAAAAGAAATTGTAATAAATTTCTTTTTTTCTATACAATTTTTTATTAGTTATGCTATAATTAATTTAAGGTTATGGTAGGGGTGATATCATGGATGGTGTGCATTCAAATAGCATTTTAATAATGGGTCCACCACATGTTGGAAAAGGTAGAATCAGCACAATTCTAAGCGAAAAAACAAATATGCCTTTAGTCTCACTTGCAAGTTCTAGAGAAAAGTATTATAGTGAACTAAATTACGATAAAGAATATGCTAATAAATTAAAAAGAGAAAATGGTGAACTTGCTAGATACCAATATTCTAAGCCTTTTGAAGCTCATCATGTTGTTAATTTTTTAAATAATTTAACAGAAGCTTGTGTAGTAAAATTTGAAGCTACACAATCAGTATATGAAGATCAAGCTTTATTTGATAGTGTGTTTGAAGCAGTTAAAAAATTTGAAAATATTATTTTAATTCTTCCTGATATAGATATGCTTGATTCATGGAAGATAATTAATAAATTAGTAAAAGCTCCAGAAGATTCTGATTTATCAAAATTAAACTGGCATTTAGTAAGTAGTAGATGTAATAGTAATCTTGCTACTCATACTATATATGCATCTGGTAAAACTCCAGAAGATATGTCAGAAGAAATATTAGAGTATATTAATAGTAAGACACAAAAAAATGTTAAGGTAGCTTAACATTTTTTATTTTTCTTTATATTCATATTTACTTTTAGGATACCACAATAGTGCTTTAGCATGTTTTCTTTTAGTAACAACAGCGTATCCTTCATCATTATTTTTTAAATCTTGATAATCTTCGTATAGTACTTTAACTTTATTTTTATAGTTTTTGACATTCACTTTATAAGAATTCTTTATTTCTTCTGATTTATCTTTTAACATAATTTTAGCAGTTTTAACTTCCCATTTTTCAACTAAGTCATTACGTTTAAATTCAAGAATTAAATAAAGTAAAACAAGTATGATTACTACAAGAATAGTAATAATTAAACTAATAAAATTAACGTAAGTTTTAAGACTAATTACAAACGCAACAAGTATAGTTCCAAAAATAGCAATAGCTATCTGTAAACTAGAATATTTGCTATTAAATAAATCTAAATCACTTTTTATAACATCATCATCTAAAATTATTTTCTTCATATTACCATCTCAATTCTCTTATAATTATATCATAAAGTTAATTAGAAGTTATATCATTTATAGAATATTTTATTACATTTGATATATCCTTAACACTAATTTCAACTTGATAACCAATTTTCCCGGCACTGAAAATAATAGTGTCAAATTCATTAATTTGTTTATCAAATGTAGTAGTAAAATATTTTTTCATCCCGATAGGAGAACATCCACCATGAATATAACCTGTAAGATTTAGTAAGTCTTTAGATTTAACCATTTCTATACTTTTTTCATTAACACTAATAGCTGCCTTTTTTAAATCAAGTTCTTTATTAACAGGAATGACAAAAACATAATTATTTTTAGATTTTGAAGTAGTAACAAGCGTTTTAAAAACTTGATTAGGATTTTGATTAAGAATAGTTGCGACTTCCATTCCACTTATTGCATCAGTATCAGCATAAGAATAAGATTTATAATTAATTTTATTTTTATCTAAAATTCTCATAACGTTAGTTTTATAATTCATAGATATCACTTCCTTATTCAAAATTATAACATATTTAAAATTTTGTGTTATAATAAAATACCAATGGAGGAAATTTTATGAAAATATTTAATAAAGAAGACGGCAAAGAAAAAGTTTATGTTCAAATGAATGATATCGGAATGATGAATAGCCATGTACATTCCATTCCAGCTTCAATATTTGAACAAGTTTTTACTGATATAGTAATTATTGATGATTCTAATAGAATGGATTTCGTATGTTTTGATAAGAAGCATGAAATTGATTTTTTTGCTTCTCTTGATTGGATAGTTGATTATAAAGAATTAGGTTATTTATCTTTAGAAGAATTAACAAAAAGGGCAGAAGAAATAGGTAAAAGAATAGATGAGATAGCAGATAAATATAATAATATGACAGATGCTAAAAAGTTTGAAAATAGACATCTAGTATTGGAACATGAATTATTATCTTATCAATACTCTTATCACTATGAATTAATTAATTTAAAAAAAGGAAAAAGAAAAATGCCTATACCACTTGTGCCAGATTCAGAAGGATTTAAGTTTTCTGGTTCAGAAGATTCTTTATATGAAGTAATGCCAAGTTTAGATCATGAGCATTTATTAGTTTATAGAAAAGATGGCAAACCATTTACTGAAAGTGATAGTATACCTTATGATTTCTTACAAGGAGCCTTATCTATAGCAATTTTAGAGCAATCTGATAGTGACTCTTTCATGGGAGATTACGCTATAAATAAAAAAATGTCAGAAGATAAAAAATATTTTATAATAGAATTTAAAACAAAAGCATATTCTAAAAATAGAAAAGAATCAAAAAAAGAAAAAACTGGCATTAAAGAATATTTTAAAAAGTTAGGAAATAAAATCTTCAAATAATTTGAAGATTTTTTTATTTATTTTATGTTATAATTTATATAGACGTTCTTGTAGCTCAGTTGGATAGAGCAATCGCCTCCTAAGCGATAGGTCGGCAGTTCAATTCTGCCCAAGAACACCATATTAATAAAAAAAGCAATATTCATTATTGCTTTTTTATTATATAATATTATTATATAATATGCTAAAAAATCTTGTGAATTTAATTAAAGTAAAGAGGAATTTATATTATGCTATGTCCGAATTGTAATATTGAAATAAAAGATTATTGTATGAAATGTGGTTATTATAATGGTAATGGAAATGCAGAAATTAAAGAAAGAAAAAGAAGAAATCATAAATGGGTATTTTCTTTTATAATAATACTTATTATAGTATCAATTATAAGTTCAATATTTATAAAAGATTATATTAAAAGAAGTCATATAACACCAGTATCAGAACTTAAAATGGATGTTAATAGTAAAGAATATATTAATGAATTATATATTTCAGATGAACATACATACAACTATTTACTAGACGAAGATGAGAAAAAATTATATAGAGAAGTTATTGATAAAATTAAAAATTATGATACTAAAATGACTTTAGATTTAACAAAAAAAGGATTTAAGCAATCTTATTTTTCAGCTGATTATTTTATAACAATAAATGATGCTATATTTATGGATCATCCAGAGTTAATCCATTTTGCGTACATATCTTATAGAGAAGTTTCTAAACATATATATGAGATAGAATTTAATTATGTTTTAGATAAAGAAAAGTATAATGCTGCTATTAAAGAAATGAAATTACTCCTTAAAGAAATAAAAGATGCTACCAAAGAGTTTAGTGATGTAGATAAAGTAAAATATGTTTACGAATGGCTAGGAAAGAGAAATGAATATAATTATTCATTTCCGGCTATATCTCAGTCTGCGTACTCTGCATTTAACTTAGAATTATCACCAGTATGTGCAGGATATGCAAGAGCAGCTCAAATAATTTTTCAAAATATTGGTATTGATTCATTATTAATAAATGGAAGCTTAAATAATGGTGCGCATGAATGGAATTTTGTTAAACTTGATAATCAGTATTATTATTTAGATATAACAACAACATCTACAAGTAATGAGCCAGTTATAAATGGTATATCATATGCAGGATATTTATTTAGCGATCATAGTGGCTATAGAATTGATAATAAAGAAGTAGTTCCTATGGCACTAGGGAGAAAATATATATTTAAACAATAAAAAAATGTAGAAATATTCTACATTTTTTATTATCTTAATCTTAAAAAATTTAAAAATACAAAGAAATATAAGTAATTAGTAGCATAACTTAATTTAAACTTATAAGAATTAAAGAATTCATAAAATCCTATAAGTTTATCGATTACACTAACTATCCAACTTTCAGTATATTTAGGAACTGCTAAATTAAGTGGAAACATATGAGTTCTAATAATATCATATTCCATATCACTTATATCAAAGTATTTGTTAGCATTAGCAGCAGCATATTTAGGATGAACAAAAGTAGATAAAAGTCTTTCTTTTTTAGTTCTATCATCATAACTCATAAAAAAGTCGTGAAGTAGTCCTGCTCTTGCCACTTCTTTATCATGTAATTTAAATTTTTTACTTGCTAAATATGAATAATAAGAAACACGTATTGAGTGTTCAAATCTTGTTGTGCCATGGTGTTCTATATTATTTAGCTTTTTAAAATTATCATCATTTAATATATCTTTTATTAATGCATAGTACTCTTTATCATCAAATAAATTTTCCATGTATTCACCTCAAACCTCTTACATTATAGCATATTTTATTTCTATAATAATTATTTTTGCCTATTTTTGGCCATTTGACAGGTTCCATTTTACATTATTATTAAAAAAAATGCAAATTGAGCACAAAATTGACTTTATATTTTATTTATAATAAAATAATCACTTAAAGAAGGACTGATCATTATGGTAGATAAGCATATTAAAGTTACTAAATTAGATTTAGATTTACCAAATATAGATAAAGATATTAGAATTAAACATTTTGCCGATCTACATTATTGTAGTTCTTATGATGATGCAAAATTAGAAATAATTAAAAGAAATATTGATGAAGCTAATCCTGATTATGTTTGTATATCTGGAGATTTAATTGATAGTACTAATTTTCTTGTTACTGATAGAGAAAAAAGAAACCATTTAGTAAACTGGCTTAGAGAATTAGCAAGCGTTAGACCTGTATTTTTTTCAATTGGAAATCATGATATCTCTTATTTCACTTCAAATGGTTTTAGGGTAGAGTGGAATGAAGGATTTATAAGAGAAATAGCGGATATTCCGGGCTTAGTTATATTAAATAATAAAATAGTATATGAAGATGACAATATTAATATAAAAGGTTTAATTTTACCATTTAAGTATTATTATACAGAGAATAGAAAAGAAGATTTAAAAAAGATGCTACGCATTTTAGAAGAACAAAAAAATAGACTTTCTAAATTAAGTAGTAGTAAAGTAAATATATTACTTTGTCATTCTCCTATATATTTAACTAATGAGGAAGTAACTAAATATATTGAAGGATTTGATTTAGTATTATGTGGTCATATGCATAATGGCTGTATACCACCATTTTTAGATGAAATATTTAAAGGTAATCGTGGTATTATTTCTCCTTCTAAAACGTTATTTCCAATTAATGCTAGAGGAATAATTGAAAAAGATATAAATGGTCATAAAACTACTATAGTTATCAATAGTGGAATAATAAAGATACAAGAATGTGCTCCATTATTCTTAGAAAAATTAAATTGTTTCTTTCCAATAGGAATTAATGATATAAATGTTAATAGAAGTGAAAATAGTAAAGTTTTAGTAAAAACTTCATCATATTATACATAAAAGATGATAATTATTTTATTATCTTTTTTTTTATGTTATAATGTTTTTAGAATAGGAGTAATAAGTATGGATTATAGTTTTAGTGATTTTTTAGAAGAAAACAGAACAAAAATAATTTTATTAATAGTTTTTATTATTATTTCAATTGCCTTAATGATTGGTTCTAGTCTTTTAGGTAAAGGAAATAAAGAAGATGAACTAAATTATCGACTAGAGAGTTTAGGAGTTGTGTATTATGAAGAAATTTATTATGACTCAATCGATGGAGAAAAAGAAGAATATCTAGATATATTAAAGGATATTGGAATAAAAGTTGATTTAGGAACTTTAATTCTAAATGTATATAATGAAGATCCTGAATTTTTTATTAATGAAAAAGTAAATGAAAAATGTGATTATGATAAAAGTTATGTAGTTATTTATCCAAAGGAACCATACCAAAAAAAGGATTATGAAATAGAATATCAATTAGAATGTGGGTTTTAGTTATGAAAAGGAATTTTAAGTTTTTATTATTTTTATTATTTTTAGCATTTTTTGTTAATATTGATGTAGCTAATGCAGGTGACTGCAATAAATATTCATGTGCTACGTGTGTTTATAATGTTGGGCTTTTTAAATGCACTTTTTCTCTAGAAGCAACTGGAACAGGTACAGCTGATTTAAAAAAGTCATGTGTCCCAACTCAAAATATAGCAGGTGGTTCAGTAACAAATAATATGGACAATATAACATCAGCTAACTTTATTAATAAGTCAACAAATAAACTATCTTGTCCTAGCACTTTATATCAAAAAATAACATCTTCGAGTGGTAGATCAGCAACATATTCTTTAACATTTACTAGTCAGTCAGGAGCATCAAAAATAGCTTTGACTAGTGATTCAACGAACAATAATAAACCATTAACTGAAGTTAAAGAAGATGAACCAAAAACAGAAAGAATAAGCTGTAGTTATGGTGGAAAGGTGACCTTCCATACTGATGGTAAAACACTAGAATCAGAATTAACTAGTAAATATCAAGTAGGTAGTAGTGAAATTAAAGCAAGTGACTTTGTAGGTTCAAATGGTAAATTAAGTTGTCCTTCGCTTCATTTGAATTGTACTGAAAGAGGTGGAACACCTACATGTGGTATTTCTAAAACTTCTCAAGGTGGAATGAGTACAACAGTAGTTGGTTCTGAAACGCCAGATGCAGAAACTTTAGAAGAACAAAATAAACCACAAACAGAAGAAGATAAAAAAAGTGGTGGGGGTACTAAATCAGATGGCGTTAATATAAGTGTTGATGTAGATATGGAAGCTAAAGAGGGGTGTGCTTTATTATCTTCAGAACTTACTGAATTATTGCAAACTATTTTAGATTATATTAGAATAGCTGGTATATCCCTTGCTGTAATTCTTCAAATAGCGGACTATATAAAGGCGATATTTGGTTCATCAGATGATGGAATGGCTAAAGCAAATAAACGTTTTTCAACTAGATTAATAGCAATAGGAATATTATTTTTAATACCTTCAATATTAAACTTTGTACTTTCATTATTTAATATCTTAGATGCTGCCGAAGCTGGAACATGTGGAATTTTTTAAACCAAAGTTTAACTTTGGTTTTTTCTTTGCTTTTCTTTTAAAAATATATTATACTTATATTGCAGGAGGAATTATATATGCAGACTGATTTTAAGAAACCTATAATTATATTTGCTATAATGCTTGCAGCAACTATGGTTCTTGGTATAGCTAGAAAAAGTATTGAGCATGATAATCAAGAGGAAAGATTAAAAAATAAACTTGGTGTATTAGGTGCAACATATTATCAAAAAGTATATTTACCTACTGTTAATAATGTAGATGAGTTAGGTAGTTATACAGAGGACGGAATGAAAGTTGGTTTATCAGAACTTATTTCCGCTATTTATTATGAAGATCCAAAAGAATTTGTTAATAATCAAACTAAAAAACAATGTAATTATAACGAAACTTATGTTATAATATATCCACAAAATCCTTATACAGAGGATGATTATGAAATGAAAGTAAATTTAGAGTGTGGTTTTTAATGAAGAAGTTTTTTAAATGGTATAATATTTTATTTATTGGATTATTAATATTTATTTTGGTAGAGCCTGCTTTAGCAGTAGAAATTGAAACAAAAGTAGAATTAGTTGCTAAAGAAGGATGCGAAATTGTAGATGGTGGAGAATTAAAAGAACTATTACAAACTATTTTAGATTATATTAGAATAGCAGGTATTGCTTTAGCGGTAATTCTTCAAATAGCAGATTATGTAAAAGCTATATTTGGTTCTAATGATGATAGTATGGCTAAAGCTAATAAAAGATTTGTTACTAGATTAATAGCAATAGGTCTATTATTCCTAGTACCATCATTACTTAACTTTGTACTTTCATTATTTGAAATATCTGGTTCATCAACCGGAACATGTGGTATATACTAAACAAAGCAATTTGCTTTGTTTTTTTATTAGATTTTATATATTGTATGGTATAATTATGACTAGGTGATATTATGATATATTTAGATTATTCAGCAACAACACCAGTAAATAAAGAAGTACTTGATAGTTTTGTTAAAGCAAGTTTAGAATTTCCAGGAAATTCTAATTCTTTACATACATTAGGTGTTAGATGTAATAAATTAATTGAAAGTGCAACTAAACAAATTGCAGATATCTTTAAAATAAAAGAAACTGAAATAATATATACAAGTGGATCTAGTGAATCAAACAACTTAGCTATAAAAGGTGTTTGTATGAAATATAAAAATAGAGGAAAACATATTATAACAACACATTATGAACATTCTTCTATATATGGACCACTTAGTTATTTACAAAGTGAAGGTTTTGAAGTTGATTTTGTAGATTCAGATGAATTTGGTTTAGTAGATTTAAAACATTTAGAAAGTTTAATAAGAGAAGATACTATTTTAGTATCTATTAATGCTATAAATAGTGAAATAGGAATATTACAGCCTATTGAAGAAATAGGAAAAATAGTTAAGAAAAATCCTAAATGCTTTTATCATGTTGATTTAACTCAAGCAGTATCTAAAGTTGATATAAACTTAGAAAATGTTGATTTAGCATCTTTTTCTGCTCATAAATTTTTTGGTATAAAAGGTATTGGTGGATTAATAAAAAAAGAAAAAATAGTGATAGAACCACTTATACATGGTGGTAAATCTACTACTATTTTTAGAAGTGGAACTCCAGCACATCCATTAATAGTATCTTTAGCAAAAGCCTTAAGATTAGCATGTGATGATATGGAAAATAAATATAATAAAGTTTTAGAACTTAATAATTATCTAAAAGAAAAACTAAATAAATATGATAATGTTTATATTAATAGTAATGATAAGTGTATACCTTATATTCTTAATATAAGTATAATTAATATTAAACCTGAAACATTCTTACATGCACTTGAAAAACATGAAGTATATATATCTACTCAAACAGCATGTTCTTCTTCTAATAGTTTATCTAAAAGTGTACTTGATTTAACTAAAGATGAAGCTAGGGCTAAATCAAGTTTAAGAATAAGTTTATCTTATTTAACTACAAAAGATGAATTAGATAAGTTTATAGAAATTTTTGATAAATGTATTAAGGAACTTACATTAAATGGTAAAAATAATTAATCCTAAAGTATTTGATTTGGAAATAAAAAAGTTAGATTTAAAAGAAGAAAAAATAACTGGTATATTTAATAATGAGATAATTACAAATATTAAAAATATTGAATTAGATGAATGTGTATTTAATAATTTAACTATGAGCGATCAAAAACTAAATAAAGCTTCGGTTTTAGATACGACTATAAATAATAGTAATCTAACAAATTCAAGCTTTAATGATAGTGCTATTCATAGAGTTATATTTAATGAATGTAATTTGGTAGGAATTGATTTTTCAGGTTCATCATTAAGCAATGTAGAATTTAAAAACTGTAAAATGACTTACTCTAATTTTTCATTTGCTAAACTAAAAAATATAAGATTTATTAATTCTGAACTAGAGAAAAGTAGTTTTAATGAAACTAGTTTTAAAGATGTAGATTTTGATGAATGTAATTTAAATGAAAGTGAATTTATAGATACTAATTTAAATAAATTAGATTTATCTAATAGTAAAATAGAAGGTATAATTGTTAATCCTAATAATATAAGAGGTTTAACTGTTAATATGTATCAAGCTGTTGATTTGGCATTGTTACTAGGAATAAAGATTAAATAGGTGATTAAATGAAAGTAATAAAAATAGGGGCTATGTGGTGCCCTGGATGTATTGTGATGCATAAAGTATGGGATAAAATTAATAAAGAGTATCCTAATATAGAAGTAAAAAGTTTAGACTTAGATATGGATGAAGAAGAAGTAAAAAAATATAATATTGGAGATATACTTCCAGTTACTATATTTTATAAAGATGATACTGAACTAGAAAGATTAATAGGGGAAAAGAAATTTGAAGATATAGAAAGTGTTATAAAAAAGTATGAATAAATTAAAGAAATATTTATTAACATTTTTATTAGTAATATCATTTTTAATATTTCCTCAATTAGTAAATGCTAAGCAGTTTGAAGATAAAATCTATGATATTGTTGGAGAAAAGAAAAGTGAAACTGTAACTATATATTTTTTTCATAGTGATACTTGTTCTCACTGTAAAGCAGAAAAAAAGTTTTTAGAAAGTATCAAAAAAGATTATCCGAACTTAGTTATTAGAAGTTACGAAGTATCTTCTGGTACTAATTATGATTATATGAAAATTGCCAAAGATAGAATGGGCTCTACTTCTACTGGAGTGCCTTTTACTGTTATAGGTGATGAATTTTTTAATGGATACATGGCTTCTATTGGTTCAAGAATGAAAGCAACTTTAGATAGTTATTATAATGATAATACTGAAGTAGAAACACCAGCTTTAGAAGAACCAAAAGAAGAAATAGATGAAGAACCTAAGTTAGAAGAAAAAGAAGAAACAAAGAAAAAAGAAAATACAGAATATGATATTCCTTTATTGGGAAAAATAGATGCTAAAGAAGCATCAATACCATTAATTGCTATTATATTAGGATTTATAGATGGTTTTAACCCATGTGCACTTTGGATTTTATTATTTCTAATTAATATGTTATTTAATATGAAAAATAGAAAGAAAATGTGGCTTTTAGGAACAACATTCTTAGTAACATCAGCATTTGTTTATTTCTTAGCAATGTTAGGATTATCAGTAGTACTTAGTTTTGCAGCTATAACATGGGTAAGAAGAATAATTGCTTTAGTTGCCATTATAGGAGGCGTTCTTAACTTAAGAAGTTATTTAACAGCCAAAGAAGATGGATGCCATGTGGTTGATGAAAAGAAAAGAAAGAAGTATTTTACAAAAATAAAAGCTTTGACAGCAGAGCAAAACCTACTTATAGCTCTAATTGGTATAATAGCTTTAGCAGCTAGTGTTAACTTAGTAGAACTTGCTTGCTCAGCTGGCTTTCCAACTATCTTTATTACAATACTAGAATTAAATAATATAGATGGATTAATGAAAATAGGATATATTTTAATATATATATTATTTTTCTTGATAGATGATTTAGCTATATTTATAATAGCAATGTTAACTTTAAAGATAAGTGGTGTTACTACAAAATATAGTAAATTTGCACATTTAGTTGGCGGTATAATAATGATTATTATAGGCTTACTATTAATATTTAAACCAGAATGGATAATGCTTAACTTTTAGTTAAGCATTTTTTATTTTTCTAAGTAATATACTCTAATAGGAGGTTATATGAATAAGAAAATAAAAAATTATATATTTCCAATATTACTTATAGTATCAATGATACTTGGTAGTATAGTAGGAATATTTTTTCCAAACTTTTCAGAAAACATAAAACCACTTGGTGATATATTTTTAAATTTAATGTTTACCTTGGTAGTACCACTAGTATTTACAACAATAGTATCAAGTATAAGTAATATGTCTAGTATAAAAAGACTGACAAAAATATTAAGAAATACATTTATTATATTTATAATAACTAGTTTCATAGCATCATTAATAATGCTCTTATTTAGTCTTTTATTTCCAGTTACAACACCTAACATTGAACTTATTAAAAGTAGTGTAGAAAAAGTAAGTGTACTTGAGCAAATAGCTTCTGCTCTTACTGTAAGTGATTTTAATAATTTACTTTCTAGAAGTAATATGCTTGCTCTTATAATATTTTCTATTATATTTGGAATAGCATTAAATTTAGTAGAAAAAGATAAGAAAATAGTTGGTAAAATATTTAATACACTAGCTGATACTATGATGAAAATGGTAAAGATAGTAATGTATTATGCTCCAGTAGGAATATTTGCATATTTTGCTTCATTAGTATCTAATTTAGGTCCAGAATTTGTTGGAAGTTACGCCAAAACGCTAGTTTTATATATTATGGCCACTATTATTTACTTTTTAATAATTTATACTATATATAGTTATATTGCTTCTGGAAAAAGAGGAGTAAAAAACTTTTATAAGAATATTTTCCCATCTATTTTAACAAGCTTAGCTACACAGTCTTCTTTAGCAAGTTTACCTACCAATATGGAAGTAGCATCAAAGATGAATATAGATAAAGATGTAAGTAATGTAGCGCTTCCAATAGGATCAACTATCCACATGGAAGGTTCATGTATGGGCTCTATTTTGAAAATATTGTTTTTATTTAGTATTTTTGGATATACTAATATTGGTATAGATTCATATATAATTGCATTATTAATTTCAGTATTAAGTGGTGTAGTTATGTCTGGTATTCCAGGAGGCGGTTTAATTGGGGAGATGCTTATAGTATCACTATATGGTTTTCCAGCTGAAGCATTTATCATAATATCAACAATAGGATGGCTTATTGATGCACCTGCAACTATGCTTAATGTAACAGGAGATATAACATCTTGCATGTTAATAGATAAGTATACAAAGAAAGATTAAGTTCTTTCTTTTTTTCTACCTCTTTTAGTATTTATATGCTATAATTATACTAGGTGATAATATGAGAAATAGAGGATTTACTTTAGTAGAAATTTTAGCAGTCATAACACTAATTGGTGTTTTAGCGCTCATAACAATACCAACTATAGATGCAGTTATTAAGTCAACTAGAGAAAAAGGTTATGAAAATCAAAAAGAGGTAATATTAAGTGCTGCTAAAGATTATGGAGCATCTAATATGATGGAGCTTCCTACCGTAGATGGCGATTATGTATATATAACTTTAGGAGATTTAAAACTAGGTGGATTTATAGAAGTAGATGTTATTAATCCAATTAATGAAATGTGCATTTCTAATGATACAGTAATAGTTATTACTAGAAAAAATAATAATTATACTTATAAATTTCAAGATGAAAATAATATAAGATTTACAGAAAGTTGTGAGGTAGAATATGAAAAGTAGAAAAGGTTTTACACTTGTAGAGTTAATAGGAGTAGTAATATTAATAGGTTTAATAGCATTAATAGCAATTCCATCAGTAGACTATATTATAACTAAAACAAAGAATAATGCTTATAATAGAACAAAAGATACATTAAAAGATGGATTAAGAAACTGGGTTACAGATAATAAAGAACTAATATATGAAGATGGCGAAGAAATAATAGTAACTTTAGCAGATTTAAAAGAGCAAGGTTATATCGAATATGAAATAAAAAATCCTAAAACAAGTACTTGTTTAGCAAATACAATGCAGTTTAAAATAACAAGAGTAAAAGATAATGAAAAAGATACATATGAATATACTTTTTTAGATGAAGAGCTTATAGATGGTAATTTAAAAGATTGTGAAGCAGTATCTAAAACACCATCAATATACTTGTTAGGAGATAATCCTCAAAAAATAGAAATAACAAATGATAGTACTTTAACTTATGCTTCATTTGATCCAGGTGCAACTGCAAAAAGTTCAGCTGGTGAAGATATGAGTTCTAGTATAGTAAAATCAAACAATGTTAATTTAAAAGTATTAGGAAAAGATTATCATGCTAAATATACAATTATTGAAAATGGTATATCAAAAACATTAACAAGAAAAGTATATGTAGTAGATACAACAGCACCAGAACTAAATGTTCCTGAAGATTTAGAAATAGGAATAGGAGAAACTTTAAATCTAATGGAAGGAGTTACTGCTACAGATAATAGTGGGGTAGCTCCTACAATTAAGACTAGTGGTACTATTAATTATAATAGACCAGGTGAATATATCATTACTTATATAGCAACTGATAAAAGTGGCAATTCAGTTTCTAAAAACAGAAAAATTACTTTAGTTTCTAAATATTCTTATTTAGAAACTTATTCAGCAGGACTTTTATCGGGTGGTTTTAGAAGTTCTTCATATGCACCTAATATTACTTCTATTTCCTTTATAGATAATGTTGATATTCCTGCAAATGCAGTAGCAACTTGGGATTTATCAGAAGCCAAAGATAATTCTATAAAAGGTTGGATTATAGAAAGTGCATCTAATGCAGGATATTACAATATGTATATTGGAAGTAATGGTACAATAAAAGCCAATATAGATTCTTCATACTGGTTTTATCGTTTAGATAACTTATATACAGTAAATTTTGAAAATTATGATACTTCAGATGTTGTAAATATGTCATATATGTTTGCTGGTTATGATGAAGAAGATGTAGATCCTATTAGTGCTAATATATTGGATGATTTTAAAATAAATTATTTAAATAATTTTAATGATAAAAACAATATTGAACAGTTGGTTGTTATAGGAGACGATGCTTCAGTATTTAATTGCTCTAATATAACAAATTTAGATTTAACTAATTGGGATACATCTAGTGTTCAAAATATGAGCCATATGTTTGAAGGAATGTGCTCATTAGGAACGTTAGATCTTAGTTCTTTTGATACTTCAAATGTTGTAGATATGTCATATATGTTTGCTGGACATGATTCATCATATGCATATGATGACTATTTAAAGAGTGATACAAAAAAATTAACACCTAGTATTTTAGATGGATTAAATAAGAATAATAGTATTGAAAATCTTGTTTTTCGCCCATCACAAACATATTATTGTTCAGATATCGCTGAAATTGATTTTTCAGGATGGGATACAGCTAATGTAGAAGATATGAGTCATATGTTTGAGGGACTATGTTATATTGAATCACTTGATTTGAGTTCCTTTGATACTGAAAAAGTTAAAGATATGTCTTCGATGTTTCATTATAATTATAATTTGTCATCAATAAATTTAAACGGATGGGATACATCAAATGTAACTGATATGAGCTATATGTTTTCAATGAGACGTGCTGATAGATATTATATGGATGATGGTAATAATGTTTTACTAAACTTAAATCTAAGTCATTTTAATACACATAGGGTTACTAATATGAGTGGTATGTTTGAATATTTAGAAGCAGTAGAAAGTTTAGATTTATCGACATGGAATACTTCAAATGTGACTAATATGTCGTATATGTTTTATAACATGAAAGCTCCAACAATAAATGTGTCAGGATGGGATACTAGTCAGGTAACAAATATGTCATATATGTTTAGTGATACTGCTGCGACAACACTAGATTTGTCTCATTTTAATACATCAAATGTAACTAATATGTCATGTATGTTCTATAATTCTAAAGCTACCGCAATAAATACATCAGGATGGAACACAGGAAAAGTTACAAGTATGTCGTCTATGTTTTACGGCACGAATGTAGCAACATTAGATTTAAGTCATTTCAATACAGCAAATGTTACAAGTATGAATTCGATGTTTTATAGTTCAAAAGCCACAACAATAAATGTTTCAGGATGGAATACCTCAAAAGTAACAAATATGTCATATATGTTTCGCGCTACTGCTGCTACGACATTAAATTTATCATCTCTCGATGTATCAAATGTAACTAATATGTCATATATGTTTTATGGTTCTAAAGCTACCGCAATAAATACATCAGGATGGAACACAGGGAAAGTTACAAACATGTCGTATATGTTTTACGGCACGAATGTAGCAACATTAGATTTAAGTCATTTTAATACAGCGAATGTAACAAGTATGTCAGCTATGTTTGAAACCGCAAAAGCCACAACAATAAATGTGTCAGGATGGAATACGGGTAAAGTTACAAGTATGTCATCTATGTTTGATACTACAAATGTAGCTTCATTAGATTTAAGACATTTTAATACAGCGAATGTAACAAGTATGTCCTATATGTTTTATAATTCGAAAATATCTAATATAAATGTATCAGGATGGAACGTAGAAAAGGTGACAACTCTTTCATCTATGTTCTATGGAATTACTAGTTTAACATCACTAGATTTAAGTTCATGGTCATTAAGTTCTAATTTAGATTATATGTCATCTATGTTTAATGGTACAACGAATCTAAAAACAATTAAAACTCCTAAAAATATACCTTCAACTGTCTCTATGTCAAACATTACATCTTATGCATTTACAGGCAGTGATGGGAATACATATGCTGCAGGAACATTCCCAACAGGAAACGCTGCATCAATAACCTTAACTAGATAAGGAGAAATATATGAAAAAAGAAGAAATTAAAAATAAGAATAAAGTATCTAAAAAAAGTGAAGTAAGTAAAACTAATAAAACAGTAAAAAAGGTAGAACTTACTAAAGAAGGAAAAATAGTAGCATTAGTTATTCTAGTTTTAGCGTTTGTTCCATTACTACTAGCTATAATTGTAAATACTGCTAACTATGATTTAAATTTAAAGTTTAATGGTAAAGAGATAAATTTCTTTAATAATGAGGGATTATTCTTTAATGAAGATGTTAGTATAAATTGTGAATCAAAAGGTTTTGAAGTTAAAGTAGATGGTGAAAAGGTTAAAAAGAATTTTTCTTTAAAAGAAGGAAATTATGTTGTGACTTTTAAAAAATACTTCACTGAATATACTTTAAATATTAATGTTGATCATGAACCAAGTGTTTATTTTGTAGATGAAGATGGTAATGTAATTAATAATTATTTATCTAATGATAAAGATTTTTATATTAAGACTAATGATAAAGAAGAAATAGTTACTGTAAATAATAAAGAATATAATGGTGAAAAAATAGATGAAGAAAATAGTTATGAAATATTTTCTAAATCAGGAGTTTATAACATTAATATTTTAGACTTAGATTAATAAATTTAACAAACTTCTTAATTAATGATATAATTAATTAGGAGGTTTTTTTATGTACGAAAATAAAAAAATATTTATTTTAGGAATGGCTAGAAGTGGCTTTGAAGTAGCTAAGCTTTTAGCAAAACATAATAATGAAATAACAATTACAGATATGAAAGAACAAAATGAGGAAGATGTTAAAGTTCTAAAAGAATTAGGAGTAACTTATATAGTTACTGATAAACCTGATGAACTTTTAGATGATTCTTATGATGTTTTAGTAAAAAATCCTGGAATTATAAAATCACATAAGTGTGTTGTTAAGGCTAAAGAACTTGGCATGAAAGTTATAAACGAAGTAGAGGTAGCCGGAACTTTTTTACCTAATGTTAGAATTGTTGGTATTACTGGTTCTAATGGTAAGACTACTACGACAACATTAATATATAATATATTAGAAAAAGCAGGATTACCTGTTCATTTGGGTGGCAATATTGGTTATCCAGTATCATCTTTAGTAGAAAGAGTTAAAGAAAATGATATTTTAGTTCTTGAAATATCAGATCATCAGCTTGTAGATATGTATGATTTTAAAACTGATATAAGTGTTCTTACTAATTTATATCAAAATCATTTAGATTTTCATGAAAATAGTTATGATAATTATAAAAATACTAAGAAGAAAATCTTTAATGGGCATACAGATAAAGAACTTGCCATTATAAATAATGGTAATGAAGATGTACTTAAATTAGTAAATGATATACCTAGCAAGAAAATAACTTTCTCAAGTGAAGTAGAAAGTGATATTTATATAAAAGATGATTATATTGTTTATAATAATGAAAAAATTATTAATATAAATGACATTATGCTTCAAGGCAAACATAATTATGAAAATGCTATGTGCGCTATTGTAGTATGTAAGAATTTAGGTGTATCTAATGATGTTATAAATGAAGTTTTAACTACTTTTGGTGGAGTAGAACATCGTATTGAATACGTCAGAACTTTAAATAAGAGAGATTTTTATAACGATAGTAAATCTACTAATACAGATTCTACTGTTATTGCAGTAAATTCTTTTAAAAGGCCTACTATATTAATTATGGGTGGTCTTGATAGAGGACATAGTTTTGATAATTTAAATGAATATATGACTAATGTTAAATTAGTAGTATGCTATGGTGAAACTAAAGAAAGAATTAGTGAGTGGTGTAAATCATTAAATATAAAATGCATTATAAAAGATAATTTGATAGATGCGACAAATACATCTTATGAAAACTCAAGTGAAGGAGATGTTATTCTTCTTTCACCAGGATGTGCTTCTTGGGATCAATATAAATGTTTTGAAGATAGAGGTAATGAATTTAAAGAAACTGTTAATAAACTAAATTAACAGTTTTTTTTTGGTAATTTGACAAAAACTAGAAATATGTTAGAATAATTTTCAATTTCGAGGGAGGAAAGGTATTATGAGACAGAATAAAGAGGAAAAAATAATTTCGTTAGTTGAAGAATATTTTGGTGGTAGTATTAGTGATGCTATAGCATTATTTCTAGAGCATGAAGGTGGGTCGCATATTTATAAAGCTGAATATGAGTCTAAAGAAAAAAATAGAACACAGGAACTAGAAATAGGAGTTTGGGAATCAACTTCTGATTATGGTGACGATTATATTGGATTATTTTCAAGACAAAAAGGTAGTGAATATGATAATTATACGGTAGAAAGAATTTATCAAAAAGCTACTTTTGGACCAAGAAAAATACTAATTGGTGATGTTTTAAATTTTAATGACAGATTATTAAAAAAACATTTAAGTAACAATGAAGGTAATATGGAAGTTTGGAAGGAAGCTTTAAGAAGACAGCAAAAACTAAATAATGCTTTAGGAGAATATATAGAAAAATATGCTCAGAAGAAAAGAAGTTTATTATATGCACCTATGGGTTCTTTAGTGCATCATGAAGTTAAAAAGATTAGTAAGGATTTAGCTACAATAGTAGATGCTTATGGTGTTGTAGATTATGAGACATATCAAAATTTAACTGAATTATATACATTAAGACAAAAATATGATGATAAACTTCCAGAAAAAAAACAAGTAAAAGCAAAGAGATATGAATAATCATATCTCTTTTAGATTGACAAATAAATAAAAAAAAGTATAATATCTGCAGGTAAGGGGGATTATTATGTTACCTGTAGAAATAAAAAATGATATATTAAAACAATATGATAGTATGGCAGATGATTTAAAACATATTTCATTATTTGTGCCAAAAAGTTTGCATTTATATGATAGTACTTTATTAAATGGAATAAAAGATTCGCATAATAGAAGTGCTAATATTATTTCAATGATAGTTACTAAAAACTCACCATATGAAAAATATACAAATTTAGCTAAAAAATATATAGCTAGACCAGGAAGAAAAATAGATACATATATTCCTAATCCTTCTATAAACGGTATAGAAAATGGTGGGTATTATACTTCAATAGCGGATTCTATAGCTATTAGAAATAAATATGAACTTATAACACTTCCAGGTGAAGAAAGTGCTATATCTGGTAAGGAAAAAAGTACTTCTGAATTATTAAAATATAAACTTAAAAAATTAAGAGTACCAGTAACTAAAATAGAAAAGATAGTATTAAGTGATGATATTTATTACATGAATGAATTAGTGTATTATGTTGATTATGAAAATTATGAAAAGGATGTTCTTAATCCATTTAGAACTTTATATGCTAAATATTTAGAATTTTATAAGAAAAAATATAAAGATGATATTAATCTTGCTATGTTACTTGCAGAAGAAAGCGCTAAGGATGAAGTTTGGGGACGTTTAGGTAAACTTGGTTATGTTAAACATGAATATACTGATGGTAAAGTTGATGATTGGAAAAGATATCATAAATGTTTTAGAAAAGGATATGCCCATGATTTCAAAGAAAGCCGTTATGAATATTCTAGATGGTGCTTAAAAGAACAAGTGAGATATGATAATAGACCACTTGATGAACATGGTAAAATTATTAAATTAGTAGGAAGAGTAAAGTAAGAATTCATTCTTACTTTTTGTTTGACTAATTATAAATGCTATTTTATAATATATGTAGAGAGTAGGAATTGATATGAATAGAAAAAATAAAGGTTTTACACTTATGGAACTTCTAGCAGCTGTAATTGTTCTTGGGATAATTGGTAGTATTGTAATGCCAATTTATACTCGTATAACTAATGAAGCTAAAGATAATTTATTTAGGGATAATGTTAAAACATTAGTAAAAAATATTAGAACGATAGAAGTTATAGAATATAATCGTTCATGTGGTTGTATTGATAATTTAGAAATTAAAGGTACTAAATTTACTGGCTACTGGAAATTAATTGGTGAAGATATTGTTTTATATGAACTTAGTGATGGAGTAAGAAGTGTAGAAGAAATTAATGAAGAAGAGTTAACTACTAATTTTGATATATCTAGAAGTCCAATTGAATTTAAAGAAGATTGCAATACTATATGCTCGAATTAAAATGCTTTTTAGCATTTTTTCTTTTATAAATAAAGTAATCATGATATAATTAAATTGTGAAAGTAGGGAAGAAGTATGGCAAAGAAAAAGAAAAGAAAAGCTGAAAAAGAGACTAGTCCTGTAAGTTATGAATTAAAGGGATTTATAGTTATATTAGTTGCTTTAATTGGACTTGCTAAATTTGGTCCAGTTGGAGACTTTGTTAAAGGAATTGGAGCTTTTTTAGTTGGACAGTGGTATGCTATATTTTATATATTAGTAGCTATAATTGGTATATATATGGTTGTAAAGGGAGAAAAGCCAAAGTTTTTTACTTCTAAATTAATAGGTTTATATATACTTATTTTAGCAGTATTAGTATTAAGTCATTTAGATTATGCTGAATTTAAAGGTTTTGAAATGATTACAAAAACATTTGATAATTTATGTGCATATTTTGAATCACCAGATACTATTAATTTAAATGGTGGTGGTATATTAGGTGCTATCTTTTGTGCTATATCAATAGCTTTATTTGCAAAAGAAGGTGCTACTGTAATAAGCTGGATTTTAGTAGTTGCGGGTATAATTCTATTTACTGGATTATCTATAAAAGATATTGTTACAGGTATTAAAGCTAAAATAAAAATTAAAGGTAAAGTTAAAGAAAGTGATAGAATTGCTATTACTAAAGCAGAAGATGATTATGAAGCAGATGATAAAGTAGTTATCACAAGCATGGAAGAACTAACTAAATATGGCGAAAAGAAAGAAGAAAAAGAAATAGTAGTTGATCCTGAAACAGGTGAAGTAAAAGAAGAAGAGGAAATAAGCAAAGTTTATTATTATCCTCCAATAACACTTTTAAATAAACCTGCTAAATCTAATAGTAATGAAAATAATGATGCTGTAAAAACAACAGCGCCATTAATAGAAAATGTTCTTAAAGAATTTGAAATTGAAAGTAAAGTAGTAGCTGCTCATGTTGGACCTTCTGTAACGCAGTATGAACTTGAGGTTAAAACAGGTACTAAATTAAATAGAATTCTTGCTATAAATAGAGAACTTGCTTTAGCTTTAGCAGCAAAAGAAGTTCGTATTCAAGCACCAATTCCAGGTAAGAGTACAGTTGGTATTGAATTACCTAACAAGAAAAATACTATGGTTAGTGTAAGAGAAGTTTTAGAACGTATTCCAAGTAGTATGAAAGAAAGTAAACTTGCTGTTACATTAGGTAGAGATATCATGGGAAATCCTCAGTACTGTGAAATTAATAAAACTCCACACCTTTTAGTAGCTGGTTCAACTGGTAGTGGTAAATCAGTATGTATTAATAGTATTATAGTTTCTATCTTAATGCGAACTAGACCTGATGAAGTAAAATTAGTATTAGTAGATCCTAAGAAAGTAGAACTTTCTATGTATAACGGAGTTCCTCATTTACTTGCTCCAGTAGTAACTGATCCTAGAAAAGCTAATATAGCTCTTAAAAAAATGGTTACTGAAATGGAAAGAAGATATGATTTATTTGAAAATAGTAAAACTAAGAATATAGCAGGATATAATACTTATATAGATAAACAAAATGAGAAATTACCAGAAGGTGAAAAATTAAATAAATTACCTTTTATAGTAATTATTATTGATGAACTTGCAGATTTAATGTTAGTAGCTGCTAAAGAAGTTCAAGATTCTATTATGAGAATTACACAAATGGCACGTGCTGCAGGTATCCATTTAATTGTAGCAACACAAAGACCATCTACAGATGTAATTACTGGTGTAGTTAAAGCTAATATTCCATCTAGAATAGCTTTTGCGGTATCTAGTGGTATCGATTCTAGAACTATTTTAGATTCAGTTGGAGCAGAAAAACTTCTAGGTAAAGGTGATATGTTATTCCTTCCACAAGGAGAAAATACACCAATACGTATTCAAGGTACTTTTGTATCTGATGATGAAATTAAAAATGTAGTAAATTATACTATAAAACAGCAGAAGGCTAGATATGATGAAACATTAACTATGGATCCTGAAGAAATGAATGCTACTACTATGGTAGATAATGAAGGTCATGACTATGATCCAGGTGAAGATCCTTTATATGATCAAGTAGTTGAATTTGTCGTTACTAGTAAAAAAGCAAGTACTTCACTTATTCAAAGAAGATTTAGAATAGGTTATAATAGAGCTGCAAATTTAGTTGATAAATTAGAAGAAAGAGGTATTGTAGGACCTCAAAATGGCTCAAAACCAAGAGAAGTATTAGTAGAATTACAAAAGGAAGATTAACTTCCTTTTTTATTTGCTTTGACATCTTATTTTGATATAATTAGTATGGTAGGAGGTATAGTTATGTTATTAACAGTATGTAGCAATCCTGATTTACTATCTGTTATGTATTTAGTAAATCAAATGATTAATGTATTAAAAATTGTTGCGCCAATAGCGCTAATAATTGCTATGATGATTAGTTTAGTCAAGACGGTAATTGCCAATGATGAAAATATGGTTGCTAAGGAAAAAGCAAAAATACCAAAGAAAATGATTGCCATGGTATTAATATTTTTTGTCCCAACTTTTATTCAGGTAGTTATGAATATAGTTGATTCTTCTTATGAATATAATTCATGTTTTGTAGGAGCTACAAAAGAAAATATTGCCCAGGCATATTTGACAAAAGCGGATAATGCTGTTTTAAAAGCAGAAGAATCACTTAACTATTTAGATGTAGAAGAAGCTAAACTTGCAATTAATAAGCTTAAAGATGAAGAAAAACAAGCTAATTATAATGAAAGAATAGATGTTGTAAAAGAAACAATAAAGAAGAAAAAAGAAGAGGAAGAAGCAAAAAAGAAAGCTGAACAAGAACAAAATAAAAATGATGGTTCTAATGTATCAGGAACTGGCAATTTATCGACATCTGGTTCATATTCTAGTAGTGGAAAAGGAATAGCTCAGCCAGGTGTAGCACAATCTAGAGAGCCTGATCCTTCAGCAGCAGTTAATTACTGGGCCGGAAGAAAAGTAATAAGCGCTAGTAATTTTGTTTATCCAAAAGATTCTAAAACTGGTCTTCCATTAGGAGCATGGCCTAAAAATTATGGTTCTATTCCAACACAACTTACTAATTATAAAACATATGGTATTTTTATAATGCCAACCACACCGGTAGATGGAGTTTATAATTTTGTTTATGAGCATAATGGTATAGATTTTATGGCCTATTTTGGAACTCCAATATATTCACCAGTAGATGGTACTTTAATGTATTCTGAGTGGGGACATACAAGTAATAAAGGTGGAGATGAAACAGCTTATAGTGTATCTATAAAATTAAATAAAGCTCAAACTGTACAAGGTCAGTCAGTAGATACAATCTTTTTAACACATATGTCTGGTATAAGATATAGGTGTAGTAGTACTTCATCTTGTAATCGTAAAGTAAAAAAAGGTGAATTACTTGGATTTGTTGGTAATGCAGCAGGTACTAGTACAAGTATTGGTTGGGCACCACACCTTCATATGACTATATATCCAGGTAGTAATTATAATTCTGGCTTAACAACTTGGAAAATAGAAGCTATATACGGAATGCCTAAACATGCTAAAGGATATAAAATAAAGGCAGGAGGATAAGATGAAAAAGAAATTAACTATATTAATGTTATTAGGATTAGTCTTACTAACTGGATGTACAAATAAGAATTTTGAATACTATAAAAATATATCTAATATTGTAGTTAATCTATTTACTAGTGAAAAATATGATTCTAAAGATATAGATGAAAAAGATAAAAAGAAAATAGATGAATACTTAAATACATTAACTCATAAAAATCATGAGATAGATTTAACTGATTTTATTATTAAGAATGATGAATATAAAGTTAATGAACCTAATTCTAAAGAAGTATATATTAAAAATAATAAATGCTATGTAAATTATAATGATTTAGGGTTTGATTATATAAAAGAAGAAAATGACCCTTCTTACGAATTAGAACTACAAAAATATTTAGTTTGTAATAATTATTATACTATCTTATACGAAAGTGATTTTTATATGAATTATGAAGAAAATAAGGATAATCCTAAATATGATTATGTATATAAACAAAGTGTAAAGTTTGATAAAGGATATTATTTCTTATATAACTCTTCATATGATGGAACTGGATTAGTTGTTAAAATGTATCTAGATGGTAAAGATATAGAGAAAATAGAAACAAGTTTTGAAAATATAAATAATTATATAACTAGTGAATAACAAAGTTTATCTTTGTTATTCTTTTTTTATTTGATATAATTAAAATAGGAGTGATGATGTATGAGTTTAGTAATAGCAGCATGTAATAATCCAGATATACTTTCTGTTATGGTTATAGTAAGATTAATAATTAAATTATTATGTATAATTGGTCCAATAGCAGTAATAATTATGACAACTATTGATATTGCTAAGGCAGTTATGGCACAAGATCAATCTGCAGTAAGTAAAAATGTAAGAAGAATACCTCAAAAATTTATAGGCTTAATCTTGATCTTTTTAGTTCCATATATTTTAGATTTTGTAATAGGAATAGCTGATTCAAATTATGAATATGCAGCTTGTTTTGAAAATGCTAATTCTGAATATGTAGACGCTGCATATATTAATATTGCAGATAGTTTAGTAGTAAATGCAGAACAAAATTTATCACGATTAATATACGATGATGCAAAACTTGCTGTAAATAAAGTAAAAGATGAGGAATTAAAAGAAACATTTACTACTAGATTAAAAGAAGTAGATAAAAAAATAAAAGAAGAAGAAAAACGTAAAGAAGAAGAAAAGAAAAAAGAAGAAGAAGCAAAAAGAAAACAAAGAGATGATGGTGGTGGAGTTAAATCAGGTAGTAGTAGTGGTTCAGTAAGTAATACCCTTAATTTACCATATTATAATCAGTGTGATTCAAGATGGAAAAGCGTTAAATTTGGTAGTAGTTCTAGTACTATATGTTCATCTGGATGTGGATATTCATCGTTAGCTATGATAGCAAGTGGTTTAAATAATGATGGTAATATTAATCCAAAAACAGTTCATGCTTATATTCATCCTGGAATATCACCAAATAAGGGAGCAATTGAAGATGCTGCTTTATATAATCAAAATATGCTAAATAAATATGATATGAATGCTCAAGTATTATTTTATCGTGGTTCTGGATTATCAAAAGATGCAAAATTAACTAAAATAAGAGATGCATTAAAAGCTAATAAAGCAATAGAGGTTTTAATACCAGGACATTACGTTGTTTTTACCCCAGCAACTAATGGTGAAGTTGTTTTACTTGATCCAGGTAATGGTAGTAATAATGGAACATACACTTTAGAAAATTTATGGAATAAATTTTATAATCACAAAAATAGATGTAATGAACTTGGAAAATGCGGTTTTATGTATGCTGTTGCATATACTGCTAAATGAGGTGAATAGATGAAAAAATATTTAAAATTAATTTTTATATCTATTTTAGTCTTTAGTGTATGTGGTTGCTCTAATAAGGATTTACTAAGTCAAACAGAAGAAATGTCTAATGTGATTATAAAATTATATCAAGATATATATTATGATTATTCTAAACTTCCAAATGAAAGTATTAAAATAATAAATGATTTGAAAAATTATGAAGAATCAAATGAAAAAAGTATAAATCTTACTAAAAATATGCTACTTAATCCTGAATCTTATACAGAGGAAAAAGATTCAGATGGGGTATTTTTAAAGGATAATGAATATCATGTTTATTATAATAAATTAAAATTCATCAATGAAGATGAATCAGGAAGAAAGTATGCAATAGTTAATGCAAATAGTGAAGTGGCAATTATTTATAAAGATGAATGGCCAATACTATATAAAGATACTAAAGATAATACAAATTATCGTTATCGATATATGGATAATGTTAAAGAGGAAAATAAAATTGTATATTATTATCGTTCTTATGGAAATTCTAGTGGTATGACTATCACTTACTTATTAAATAATAATAAAATTACAAGTGCAGAATTAGATTATACAAGTTATTATGCTTATGATATAGTGAAAAAAGAAAATAATGAAAGCAATAATGGTATTCTAATTATTTTTGGTATAGTAGTTATATTGATTGTTGCAGTAGGAGTATTAATTAAAGTAAAAAAAGCACAAACTATATAGAAAAAACCTTTAAAAATAAGGTTTTTCTTTTAGTTTTAAAGAAATTTATGATATAATGAATAAGGTGATTAAGATGGTAAAACATAATGATTATAACGAAAATTCAATCAAAATCTTAGAAGGGTTAGATGCTGTAAGAAAAAGACCTGGTATGTATATAGGGTCTACTGATAAAAGAGGCTTACATCATCTAGTATGGGAAATTGTTGATAACTCAATAGATGAAGTTATTAATGGTTATGGTAAAAAAATTAAAATAACAATACATAAAGATGGATCACTATCAGTTCAAGATGAAGGAAGAGGCGTACCTGTTGGTATGCATGCTTCAGGTAAAAGTACACCTGAAGTAATATATACAGTACTTCACGCTGGAGGAAAATTTGAAACTGGTGGATATAAAGTTTCAGGTGGACTTCATGGTGTAGGTGGTTCTGTAGTAAATGCTTTATCTGAATGGATGGAAGTAAATATCAAAAGAGATGGGTATGAACATTATATTAGATTTGAAAAAGGTGGTCATACTAAAATTCCATTAAAGAAATTAGATAAAACAAGCAAAACTGGTACAACAGTAACATTTAAACCAGATCCAACAATATTTCAAGTTACTAATTTTTCATATTCAACAATTATTGAAAGAATGCAAGAAAGTGCTTTCTTGCTTAAAGATTTAACAATCGAAGTATGTGATGAAATAGAAGCAAGAAGTGAATCATTCCATTATGAAAACGGCTTATCTGCTTTTGTAGAATATATAAACGAAGATAAGAAAGAAATAAATAAAGTAGTAAACTTTAATGGCTCTAAAAATAATATAAATGTTGATGTAGCATTCCAGTATACAGATAGTTATTCAGAAAATATAGTATCATTTGTTAATAATGTTAAAACAAATGATGGTGGTTCTCATGAAGTAGGGTTAAAAACTGCTATAACTAGAGTGTTTAATGATTATGCTAGAAATAATGGTTTTCTAAAAAATAAAGATAAGAATTTAGAAGGTCCAGATACAAGAGAAGGTTTAACAGCTATTATATCTTTACAAATTCCAGAAAATTTACTTCAATTTGAAGGACAAACTAAAGGAAAACTTGGAACTCCAATAGCAAGAAATGTTGTTGAAAGCATTGTTAGTGAAAAACTTCAATTCTATCTTGAAGAAAATAAGGTAGTAGCAACAGATCTTGTTAATAAAATGATTAAGAGTAAGAATGTTAGAGAAGCTGCTAGAAAAGCTCGCGATGAAGCTAGAAGTGGTAAAGACAAAAACAAAAAAGAGACAGCTTTATCAGGTAAACTTGCTCCAGCTCAAACTAAAAATCCTAAAAAGAACGAATTATTCTTAGTCGAAGGAGATTCAGCAGGTGGTTCTGCTAAAGGTGGTAGAGATCGTAAATTTCAAGCTATTCTTCCACTAAGAGGTAAAGTTATAAATACAGAAAAAGCTCGTATGGAAGAAATACTTAAGAATGAAGAAATAAACACAATGATTCATACAATAGGAGCAGGTGTAGGATCAGATTTTACAGTAGAAGATTCTAATTATGATAAGGTAATAATAATGACCGATGCTGATGATGACGGGGCACATATTCAAATATTATTAATTACATTCTTCTATAGATATATGAAACCATTAATTGAGTCAGGAAAACTTTATATAGCACTTCCTCCTTTATATAAACTTGATTATGGTAAAAAACATTTTTATGCTTGGACAGATGAAGAACTTAATGAAATAAGAAAAAATAACTCTGGTAAACCAGGTGTACAAAGATATAAAGGTCTTGGTGAAATGAATGCGGATCAGCTTTGGGAAACTACTATGAACCCAGATACTAGAATGCTTATTAGAGTTAATATTAATGATGGTGCCCTTGCAGAAAAAAGAGTAAGTGTGCTTATGGGGGATAAAGTTGAGCCTCGTAAAGAATGGATAGAAGAAAATGTTGTCTTTACTTTAGAAGACAGTTATAAAATAGAAAGTTAGTTGGTGATTAAATGCAAGATGATGTAATAAAAAGAATTCATGACTATGCACTTGAAGAAATCATGGGTGATAGATTTGGTAGATATGCTAAAGCTATTATTCAAGATCGTGCAATTCCGGATGTTAGAGATGGTTTAAAGCCAGTTCAAAGAAGAATCTTGTATGGTATGTTTAAAGATCATAATACATATGATAAACCATATCGTAAAAGTGCTAAAACAGTAGGATATATCATGGGTAATTATCACCCACATGGAGACTCTTCTATTTATGATGCTATGGTTCGTATGAGTCAGTGGTGGAAACAAAATACACCATATGTAGATATGCAAGGTAATAATGGTTCTATGGATGGCGATTCACCAGCTGCAATGCGTTATACTGAAGCAAGACTTTCAAAAATAAGTAATGAACTATTAAAAGATATAGATAAAAATACAGTAGAGTGGGCGCCTAACTTTGATGATACTGAGTTAGAACCAACAGTACTTCCTGCTAAATTTCCTAATCTTTTAGTAAATGGTTCAAATGGTATTAGTGCAGGTTACGCAACTAATATTCCTACACATAATTTAGGTGAAATAATTGATGCTACTATTAAAAGAATAGATAGCCCTAACTGCAGGTTAGATACTATTCTAGATATAGTAAAGGGGCCTGACTTTCCAACAGGAGGAATAGTTGAAGGTAAACAAGGGATAATCGATGCTTTTACAACTGGTAGAGGTAAGGTAATAATTCGTTCTAAAACAGAATTTGCAAAAGAAAAAAGTAAAGAACAAATAATTGTTACAGAAATACCTTACGAAGTTAATAAAGCAATGCTTGTTAAAAAAATAGATGATATAAGAATTGATAAAAAAATTGAAGGAATAGCAGAAGTAAGAGATGAATCAGATAGAGAAGGTTTAAGAATTGCTATTGATTTAAAACAAGGAGCTTCTAAAGAATTAATTCTTAATTATTTACTTAAAAATACTGATTTACAAGTATCATATTCTTATAATATGGTAGCTATTGTAAATCGTAGACCAATGACACTAGGAATACTTCCTATCTTAGATGCTTATATAGCACATCAAAAAGAAGTAGTAACTAGAAGAACAAAATTTGACCTAGATTTTGCAGAAGCTAGAATGCATATAGTAGAAGGTTTAATTAAAGCTTTATCTATCTTAGATGAAGTAATTAAGACTATTAGAGCTAGTAAGAATAAAGCTGATGCTAGAGTAAACTTAATGGGAAAATTTGGTTTTACTGAAAAACAAGCAGAAGCAATTTTAGTACTTCAATTATATCGTTTAACAAATATGGATATTGAAGAATTAAAAAGAGAATTTGAACAATTAAATATTGTTATAAATGGATTAAAAGCTATTTTAGCAGATGAAGATAAACTTAAAGATGTTATGAAAGATGAACTTCGTAAAGTAAAAAAAGAATATGCTACACCAAGAAAAACAGAAGTAAAAGATGAAATAACTGAAATAAAGATTGATACTACAGAAATGATTTCTAAGGAAGACTGCATAGTAGTAGTAACAAGTGAAGGTTATGTAAAACGTGTATCTTTAAGAAGTTATAATAAAGATGAAGATACAACTGTTAAAGAAGGAGATTATGTTATAAACTTATCTCAAATGAATACATTAAATACAATGTTACTTTTTACAAATAAAGGTAATTATTTATATGTACCAGTTCATGAACTTCCAGAACAAAAATGGAAAGAACTTGGTAAACATATAAGTAATATAATTAAAATAGATGAAGAAGAAAAAGTAATAGAATGTATTCCAGTATATGATTTTGAAACTAATGAATATATAACAATGTTTACTAAAAATGGTATGGTAAAACGTACTAAATTATCAGAATTCAAAGTTCAAAGATATACTAAACCAATTACTTGTATGAAACTTAAAGATGATGATGAAGTAGTAACAGTAACTAATAATAGTGGTAGTGAGGTATTTGTAACTACTAAAAATGGTTATGGTTTAAGATATAAAGTAGAAGAAATTTCAGAAGTAGGTTTAAGAGCAGCAGGTGTTAAAGCTATAAGTTTAAAAAATGATATAGTAATATGTGCTCATGTATTTGAAAACATGGATTATTTATCAGTAATAACTGATAAAGGTACTGCTAAAAGAATAAAACTTCTTGAATTTGAACCACTTCAAAGAGCAAGAAAAGGAATCTTAATGGTAAGAGATGTTAAAACAAATCCTTATAGTATTATTAAGACATTTATTATTCCTGCTAAAGAAAGTATAATGTTAAAACTTGGTTTAAATTATAAAGAAGTAAAATTAACAGAACTTCCTATAACTGATAGATATTCAACAGGTACTGTTATAACAAAATCAAATATTGAAGATATATTTGAAACAACAAAATTAATGAAGGAATCTTCAAAAGACGAAGTATCAGAAGAACCTACTATTTTAGAAAAAGAATCAAGAGAAGAATTATTAAATAAAGTAGATGAAAAAATACTTACAATAGATGATTTTTTAGATGATTTTAAATTTAAGGACTAATTATTAGTCCTTTTTTGTTGAAAATAATAAATAAAAAATGTATAATTGTATATAGATAAAATAGGGATGTGTTGATATGAATAAAAAAGGATTTACATTAATAGAGTTAATAGCAGTAATAACATTATTTTCAATAATATCACTTTTAGTATTTGGGGC
>JAFTYN010000151.1 GCA_017461465.1 Bacilli bacterium | reverse complement strand
TAATAAAGATAATATGTCACTTACTGAACTAGTTGATTATGTACTTGATAAAAGTGGTATGAGAAAAGAACTTGAAGATGAAAATACATTAGATTCTGAAGTTAGACTTGAAAACTTAGAAGAATTTAAGTCTATTACTAAAAACTTTGAGGAAGAAAGAGGTATTGTTTCACTAGAAGATTTCTTAATGGAAATATCTTTAGTAGCAGATGTAGAAGAACATAAGAATAATACAGAAGTAGTAACATTAATGACTATTCATAGTGCTAAAGGTCTTGAATTTGATAATGTTTTTGTAATAGGACTTGAAGAAGGAATATTTCCACATACAAACTGCCTAAATGATTTTAATGAAGTAGAGGAAGAAAGAAGACTTTGTTATGTTTCTATTACAAGAGCAAGAAAGAAGCTATGGCTTATAAATGCAAAAAGAAGAACTATCTATGGTATGGATAGTATGAATCCACCTAGTAGATTTATTAAAGAAATAGATAATGAGTTACTTGAAAGTGATGCAAAAGAAGAAAATATAATGCCTAAGATTGTTAAAAAGAATATGATTGATACTAATGCAGATTACAATATGGGAGATAAAATTAAGCATGATACTTTTGGTCTAGGTGTAATTGTTGGAATTGATAAATCAATTCTTACAATAGCATTCCCTCATCCAATTGGTATTAAAAAGTTGATGAAAGGGCATAAAAGTATTAAAAAAATATAGAAATACTATTAAAGTATTTCTTTTTTTTATTAAATAATGTTATAATTTAGGTATACATTAGAAAGGTAGTAAAGTATATGATAGAAGAAAAACAAACATTTATACAATGGCTTGAAGAAGTGGCAGTTAATCCATTTAAAGAGTGGATAATAGCAAATTATACTAATCCTTTTTTATGGCTTGGACTTGTCCTTTTAGGCCTAGCAGTTTTTGGCGGCACATATAATGCTTTACATAAGGATTAAGATATGAAAAAAATTAGAAAATTAGTTATTCCAGTAGCAGGAATGGGAACTAGATTTTTACCTGTTACAAAAAGCGTTCCAAAGGAAATGCTTCCTATAGTTGATGTTCCAACAGTACAACTTTTATTAGAAGAAGCTAAAAATGCTGGAATAGAAGAAGTTTTATTTATTACAAGCGGGACTAAGAATAGTATTATTAGTCATTTTGATATTGACTATGAATTAGAAGATAAACTTAGTAAGAGTGGTAAAACAAAACAACTAGAAGAAATTCAAAAATTACCAAAAATGATGAAAATATTTTCAATAAGACAAGGCCAACCTTTTGGTAGTGGTCATGCTGTTAGCTTAGCAAAAGAGTGGGTTAATGATGAACCTTTTGCAGTTATGTATGGTGATGACCTTATTAAAGGTGGATGCGCTTTAAAAGAGTTAATAGAAGTATATGAAAAATATGATACTAATGTTATCGGGGTTCAAGAAGTACCTCGTGAATTAACATATAAGTATGGAATTATCTCTTTAAAAGATGAAGAAGCTTTAGAAATAGCAGGCTTAGTAGAAAAACCAAAAGTTGAAGAAGCACCAAGTACTTTAGCAGGATTAGGTAGATATATTTTAAAACCAGAAATATTCTATGAATTAGAGCATTTAACTAAAGGTGCAGGTGGAGAATATCAACTTACTGATGGGATGTCACAACTTATGAAGAAACAAACTTTCCATGCATGTAAATTCAGTGGAACTTACTATGATATTGGAAGTCAACTTGGTTATATAAAAGCTAATATTATGTACGCTTTAGATCGTGAAGATGTAAGAGATGAATTATTAAAATTTATAAAAAATTTATAAAAGAGAGCTAGTGCTTTCTTTTTTATTAATTTGTTGATTTTATATTAAATGTGGTATACTAATAAATGAAAGGACTATATAAATGTTAGAAGAATTAGTAAAAAGAATTGAATTATTAGAAAATAAAGATGAAATTATTAATGCTGCTAATACTATAGTTGAGCAAATTATGCGAAATCCAAATCTTGAAGAAAATGAAAAATTATTAGTAGTAGATTTAATAAATGCAATTATAAATGAAAGAATGTATAAAAGTTAGGTGAAAATATGATTTCAGTAAAAGATAAAAAGAAGGTAAAAGAAATAATTAAGTTAATACTTCCAACTATTCCATATTTAATTTTAATTATTGCTAGTATAGTATTTGTATCTAGTTATGGTGGAAGTAATGATATGCTAATGAAAATGATAAAAATAGGATTACTTATTTTTAATGTTTTTGCAATATATCATATTATTGTTAAAGTAATGGATGTAATTTTAGTAATCTTAAATATTAGAAAAGTGTAAATTTGCAAGATTAATTCTTGCTTTTTTTTGACTTTATTCTAAATACATGCTATGATATTGTCTCGTTAAGGAGTGAAGGAAAATGATTACACTTAAAGATATATCTACATATGATTTAAGAAAAATACAAGAGCCATTAGTGCAACAGCAGTTTGATTTACTTGAAATAAAAGATTATCAAACACTACTTGAAGCTTTATATAATGGTTTAATAGAAGAAGATATAACTATGGTAGGTTTTCTTTCAGTAGCAAGAGACATTGTTAAAACAAGTGATGATATAACAGTTCCTACATTATTAAGTGAACATAAAGATAGTATAGATTATAGTGTTAATGGTATAGATGTAGGAATAACTAATGTTTCTTTAGCACCACTAACTATGAACTCAATACTTCATTTATATACACATGTAGATTTAAATGGTAAATCTTCTTTATCTAATTATCCAGGTGTTGAAAAAGAAGAACTAGAAGGTATTATTAATAAAATAAAAACATATGATGAAAAGATATATCCAAGTTTAATATCTAAAGATAAAGTATTAGTAAGAAAATAGATAGAAATATCTATTTTTTTATGTGAAAATGTGTAATATTGAAAAAAATGTTTCCATTAGATTTAAAGTTGTGATATAATGCTAAAATGTCTTTAAAAGAAAGGGGGATTTATATGTTAAATACTATTGTTAATTATATTAGTGGTATTATTAATGTTGAAAATGAATATATGTATTTAATTATTTTAACTATTCTTGCTTATTTAACTTTAAAATTAATAGCATTTTTAATGGTAAAAGTGTATATGCATTTTAATCATAATGTTAGAAGTAATTATCTATATAATCAAAAAATTAATATTGTTTACAAAGTAGTATTTTTTATAACAGCATTCATTATATGGGAAAACCATTTAGAAAATATTATTACTCTTATTAGTTTTGTATCCGCTGCTACTACTATAGCACTTCGTGAAATAATATTTAATTTCTTTTCGGGAATATATTTAAACTTCGCTAAACCTTTTAAAGTAGAAGATAGAATAGAAGTAAATAATTTTAAAGGAGATGTTGTTAAAATATCAGCTCTAAGTTTTGAAATACTTGAAGTAAGTACGGATGAAACTGGTGAGCAAAGTACAGGTAAAACTATACATTTACCTAACACTTTAGTTTTTACAACACCAATAAAAAACTATGTTAAACCATTTAAATATATATGGCATGAAATAACTGTAAAAGTTTCAATTGATTCGGATTTAAAAAAGACTAAAAATATAATTTATAAAATAATTAATAATAATAATGTAATAAAACAAATACCTAGCAAAATGAAAAGACAAATAGATAATGCTGATTTAGAATATCGTATATATTTTAATAAATATGAACCTATTATTTATACTAAAGTAGTAGATACTCATATTGAATTATCTGTAAGATTTTTAATGCATCCTAAAAAGGTAAGGATGGTAGAGGATGATATTTGGACTAATATTTTAAAGGCTCATAAAAATGAAGAAATTATTTTATATAATTCATAATTGTGTTATAATATATTTAAGAATAAATTATGGGATGGTGATACTATGATTTATAAAATCAAAGGTGTCAATAAAGAAAATTTAAAAGAAGTTAGGTATGTAACTATGGGTGACCATATATCTAATGAAGTTAATAAGATGTCAGAAATTGACATGATTAGAGATATGGCTAATGAAATTATGCTTAATGAAAATGTTACATATGATGTTGCGTATGAAAAAGCAAGAAAAATAAAAGAGGGAAAAGATGTTAAAATTCTTAAAGAAAATGTTGACTATTTTCCTGGTTTTGAAACAGAGTCAGATGATGATAATGTTTTGTTTGGATTTGATAATTAAGCATACTTTAGTATGCTTTTATATTGGAGGTAATTATGAAAGTAGGAAATACAGAAATAGATATTGATAGTTTATTAGATGAAAAAGAGTTAGAAACTAATTTTCTTAAAAACTATAATGGTATTTTACTTAGTGATAATCATATAAGTATATTAAATAGATATAATATAGATTATAAAAAATATACTAGTGTTAATCAGTTACTTTATGAAATAGAAGATATATTAAATGATAGTTATGGCGATAATGAGGATTTAGAATGGGTTTCTATGGATATATCAGAAAGAAATTATTATCAAAATACTAAAAAATAAGACTATATAGTCTTATTTTTTTCTTTCTTATACCTATTTAATATTTCTAGTAATTTATCAATCTCACCATTTTGAATTGTTTCAAAAAATTTGTTGTCAGGCATAGAATATTCGTTTAAGAATAATTCTCCAAGTATCATTATAGAGTCAAACCCTTTTATAAAATCACTATTCTTAGTTATTTCTTCTACTTGAGTATTATCTATTTCGGATGGAATACTCATAATAGCAGTTTTTTTCTTATCAGCAGGACTGCTAATATCTATAAACACTATATC
>JAFTYN010000028.1 GCA_017461465.1 Bacilli bacterium | reverse complement strand
TTTAATAGCATTTTCTTTGTTTTCTTTTAATAATTCTTCAGCTTTTTCTGGATTAATAGTTTTTAGCATACTATATCTAGTTTGACTATTTAAAAATTCTTCATAACTATCAAAGTCTACATTCTTACTATCTAAAGTAAAGCCTGTTTCAGGATGTCTTCTAAAAATTGGGAAGTATCCTGATGTAGTAGCAAGTTTTTCTATATCAATACTATTAACTAATCCACCCTTAATTCCATGTGATATACATGGAGAATATGCAATTATTATAGAAGGCCCTTTATGAGCTTCTGCTTCTTTCATTGCTTTAAGTGCTTGATTTGAGTTAGCACCCATTGAAATAGTTGCTACATATACATGGGGATAAGCCATTGCTATTGCAGCTAAATCCTTTTTATTTTGATTTTTACCTATTGATGTAAATGACGCTATTGAGCCTTTTGGACTTGATTTAGATGATTGACCACCTGTATTAGAATAAACCTGACTATCAAGTACTAAGATATTTACATCTTCATTACTTGCTAGAACATGATCAATACCACCATAACCAATATCATAAGCCCAGCCATCTCCACCTATTGTCCAAATACTACGTTTAATTAAATAATCTTTAAGTTCTCTTAATTCTTCTGGAACATTATCATAATCTAAATTGTCATATACTTCTTTAGTTACTTCATAACTATCCATATTTTCAATCCATTTAATAAATAATTCTTTATTAGGATTATCCATATTATCTTCCATTATTTTCTTTAAACGTAATTTCATTGTTTTATTAGCTATTAACATTCCATAACCATATTCTGCATTATCTTCAAATAATGATGAAGCCCATGGAATAGTATATGGCATACTAGGTGTACTAGATGAATATATTGATGAGCATCCTGTTGCATTACTTACTATTAAATATTTACCAAATACTTGAGTAAGTAGTTTTAAATATGGTGTTTCTCCGCATCCAGCACATGCTCCTGAGAAAGCAAATTTTGGTTCATTAAACTGAGTATTTTTAATAATATTAGTTCCTATTTCTTTATAACCAATATTAGTATCTAAATAATCAAAAATATCTTGTTCTTTTGCTTTTAAACTATCCTCTAAATCATTATAAGTAAGAGCATTACCTTTTTTAGGATTACCTGGACAATTCTTAATACATACTCCGCATCCAGTACAATCTTTAACAGATATACCAATTACATACTTATATGCTTTTATATCAGGAGTAATTGGATCTAAACATCTTTCTTTGATATAGTCTGGTGCATTATTATATTCTTCTTCTGTAAGTAAGAATGGTCTTATTACACCATGAGGACAATATAAACTACATTGATTACACATAATACAGTTTTCTTTTATCCAAGATGGTACTTTATCACTTACAGCGCGTTTGTCTTTTTTACTAGTTCCTACTTCAAAATTACCATCACTACATTTTAAGAAAGCAGAAGTTGGAAGATTATCTCCTCTTCTTTCATCTATTTCTTTGTAAAAATCAGTTTCTTTAGTAATTTTGTCTTTTATAATAGCTATTTCAAAATCTACTTTATTAAGTAATTTTGAAGCTTCATCTATGGCTTTATAATTAGCCTCTAATACTTTTTCACCTTTTTTAAAATATCTTTTT
This sequence comes from Bacilli bacterium, assembly GCA_017461465.1. Taxonomy (GTDB): domain Bacteria; phylum Bacillota_I; class Bacilli_A; order RF39; family UBA660; genus RGIG4266. The sequence goes on along the minus strand of JAFTYN010000028.1, from coordinate 1,129 downwards.
TTAGCATATTCTTTCATTTCTTTTTTGGCATTTTCATAATCAACTATATTAGTTACATAAAGAATAATACTTTGCATTATAGTACTAATTTTATTACTTAATCCTATTTCTTCTGCAAGTGTATAAGCATCTACAATATAAAAACTAATATTTCTATTTTTTAATATTTCATAATCTTCTTTTCTTAAATCACTTAATACTTCATCTTTACTTTTCTTAGTTGTTAATATAAATGTACCATTTTCTTTTATATTAGAAAGCATATCATATTTAGTCAAATAACTATCTTTAGTACATACAACTAATGAAGGGTTTTCTACATAGTATGTTGATCTAATTGGTCTATCATTAAATCTTAGATGTCCTACTGTAACACCACCAGATTTTTTAGAATCATATTCGAAATACCCTTGAACATATTTATTACTATCATTACCTACTATCTTCATAATAGATTTAGATGCACTTACCATACCATCTGAACCATATCCATAAATAAGGAATTCTAAAGAATCATCTATTTTATAATTATTATCTACATCTAAACTTAGATTAGTTACATCATCTATAATACCAATAGTAAATCTTTCTTTAATATTTCCTTTTAACATATCATATACTGCTTTAATTTGTCTTGGTGTAGTATTTTTACTAGATAAACCATATCTACCACCAGTAATTGTTATATTCATATCTTTTAAAGCATCAACAATATCTAAATATAGTGGTTCTCCAATACTTCCTGGTTCTTTAGTACGATCAAGTACTGCAATTTTAGATACTGATTTTGGAAGTACATTTAGAAGATATTTAGTACTAAATGGTCTATATAAGTGTACCTCAATTAATCCCACATTATAACCTTTATTATTTAAATCATCTATTGTTTCCTTGATAGTCTCACAAACACTACCCATAGCAACAATTACTTCTTTGGCATCACTAGAACCATAATAATTAAATGGTTTATAGTCTATACCTGCTTCTTTTCCTAATTTTTCCATGTAATCATTAACGATATCTGCTACTTCATTATAATATTTATTTCTTACTTCTGTTGCTTGGAAATATACATCACCATTTTGAGCAGTTCCTTTAATACTTGGATTCATAGGATTTAAAGCTTTAT
>JAFTYN010000150.1 GCA_017461465.1 Bacilli bacterium | reverse complement strand
TTAGTAATAGACTTAAATTCTTCTAAGTTTTCAAGTCTAACTTCAGAATCTAATGTATTTTCATCTTCAAGTTCTTTTCTCATACCACTTTTATCAAGTACATAATCAACTAGTTCAGTAAGTGACATATTATCTTTATTAACTTTAATATCTTCAATAATCTTTTTAAATTCTAATTCTTTACCTGCTTCAATAGTACTATAAATACTTTGATTTAATAAATCAGCTTGAATACTTAAATTTTCTATTGTTTTAGCACCTATACCTCTTTTAGGAACATTAATTACTCTAAGTAAACTTATATCATCATTAGAATTATAAATAACATTTAAATATGATAATAAGTCTTTAATTTCTTTACGCTTATAGAAATACATACTTCCAATAACTTTATATGGAATATTTTCTTTAAGTAAAGCTTCTTCCATATTACGTGATTGAGCATTAGTACGATATAAAACCGCTATTTCAGATAATTTTTCTGTCTTTTTAAGTTCTTCTATCTGACACTTTACATAAAAAGCTTCATCTTTTTCATTTTCTGCTCTATGATATTTTACTTTTTCTCCTGTCTCGTTATCAGTCCATAAATTTTTATCTTTTCTTAAAGTATTTTTCTTAATAATGCAGTTTGCTACATCAAGTATTTGTTTAGTAGAGCGATAATTTCTTTCAAGCATAATTACTTTAGCATTATTATAGTCTTTTTCAAAATTAAGTATATTCTTATAATTAGACCCTCTAAAAGAATAAATACTTTGATCATTATCTCCAACTACACATATATTTTTATATTTAGCGCTTATCATTTTAGTAAGTAAGTACTGAGCTTCATTAGTATCCTGATATTCATCTATTAAAATATATTTAAATCTATCTTGATAAAATTTAAGTACTTCTGGGTACTTTCTAAAAAGCGTTATAGGAAGCATAAGTAAATCATCAAAATCTACTGAATTATTAGTTCTAAGCTTTTCTTTATATTTTTTATAAACATCTACTACAAGATCGTCCATATCATTAGTACTAAATTTAGCTAAGTCTTCAGGTTCCATAAGTTCATTTTTTGCACTACTGATCTTATTTCTAATTGCTTTATAACTATATTTTTTAGGATCTTTATCCATATCTTTTAATATTTTCTTTACAACGGTAGACGAATCATCACTATCTAAAATTGTAAAGTTTTTGTCATATCCTAATTTATCATAGTGCTCTTTTAATATAGTTAATCCAAAAGAATGGAAAGTAGAAATCTGTATTTGATATGCTACTGTACCTAACATTTTGAATATCCTATCTTTCATTTCTTTTGCTGCTTTATTAGTAAATGTAATTGCTAAAATAGATTCTGGTGTAATACCAAGTTCATCTATTAAATAAGCTACTCTAGTAGTTAATACCTTTGTTTTTCCTGAACCCGCTCCTGCAAGTACTAATAATGGTCCTTCGGTTGTCTTAACTGCTTCTAATTGTTCTTTATTTAAATTTTCTAACATAAATTCACCAACTATCCTTACTCATTGTATCATACATTTGTTTGATAAACAATAAAAACTACCGAAGTAGTTTCTATAATTTTTTTAGTTTAATTTCAGTATCGCCAATTATTCTTTTTACATTTTCTAAAAGTGAATCATCTATCTTACTAAAATATATTTCTAATCCTTTTTTACTATCTTTTATATCTAATGATGATGCTATTATATAACCAATATCTAATACTTTTACGTTTAAATAATTTTCTAACTCTTTAGATATAAGAGGATAATGAGTGCATCCTGGAATTATTAAATCTATATTTTTATTTTTATAATCTATTAAATATTCTTCTATATATTTATTAATATCTTCTTTATTTTTTCCTTCTATTATAGGTACAAACATAGGACACTCTTTATCATATACTTTTATATTTTTTTCTTCTAACTTACTTTTAAATACTTTACTTCTTATAGTCATAGAAGTAGCGAGTAATAAAACATCATGACATTTATTTTCTAGATAATTACATATTGGATTAATAATATCATATATAGGAATCCCATAACTATCTTTTATTTCTTCATAAATATTAGAACTTATAGTACCGCATGCAATAATTATCATATCTACTTCTTTTTCTTTTAAAAAGTTTATTATTTTATCTGCATATTCTTTTAATTCTTCTTTAGTTTTTTCACCATATGGTAAATTTATAGTATCCCCAAAATAAATATATTCATTATTTGGTTTATATTTAATTAAATCTTTTAAAGTGGCAATACCGCCTAATCCTGAATCAAAAACACCTATTCTCATATATATTACCTCTAGTTAATTATATAAAATATTTAGTAGAAAATAAATATTAACGCATCATTTTCTTTACTAATGTATGAACTTCCCTAGTTGTTTTAATTCCTTTACCATATAAACATGGATAGGAAGTTAAGATTTTATAGCCATCATATCTAGTAAGCATTTCTAAATCATTACGGTTATCCCCTACTGTTATAACATCTTCTTCTTTTATTTCACCATCTAGATATTCAAGTAATAAATCAATTCCCATACTTTTATCGCATTTTTCTTTTATAAATACATGGTTATATACCTTAGAAAATTCAAGTTCTGGATGAGTTTTTCTAATACACTCAATATATTTCTTTATATTTCTAAAATATTTTAATCTAGCATCTATTTCAACGATAGGACCTATTTCACTTTGCCCTAACATTGTTTTAGGAACTATAACTTTACCATGTGAACCATAATAGGTAACTTCTTCAACATTTTCTTCACCTGGTATTGTAAGTCCAACAGCCACTAATAATTCTCTCGGGAATTCTTTTGCATATATTAATCCATCATCTTTATTGAATAATACAGCTCCATCATTGCAAAATAAATAATCATAAGGTATATTATGTTTCTCACATTCCTTTTTTATTGAGTCATATGCTCTTCCTGTTGAAATAGCAAATAAATTACCTGCTTTTCTAAATTTCTCAATTGCTTTTATATTAATTTTCAAATTTCTTAAATCACTATAAAAAGTTCCATCATAATCACTTACTAATAACTTCTTTGCCATTTTATCACCTCATTAGTCAGTTATTATAACATATAAAAGAAAAGAAACCTAATTAAATAGGTTTCCTTAATAATTCTTCTGTATTATAAGTTAAACTCATAAAATGATATCCAAGCATAGATCTCATACATAGCATCTTTTTTGACATATCAATTCTGTCATCATGAAGAGCATATTTACGATATAGTTTTACATAACTAAATAATTGTTTACGATAGTCTTTATCTTTAACATCTTTAAACAAATCTAATGCTTCAAAACATATTTTAGTTTTGCAAAAATTAGTTAATCTTGGATAGTTTTCTTCTATAAAAGTAAGCATATCAAAACAACTACTAATTTTTTTCATACGGTCATAATCAGTTATACGATCTTTAAACATTTTCTTATCTACATTAAGACAGTAATTTTCTATATAACTATTTACAACTTTATCTGCTTTTTCAAATAATTTATAGCCAACTATAAAATAATCATAATAATTAACTTCTGGATAGCTTATATCATCAAATAAACTTTTCTTATACATTTTAGCATAGAAATGGCTTTTAAACTTCATATGCATATAACTTGGCATAATACTATCATTATCAATAATTTCATATGCTTTAACTTCTTTTGGTTTTTCATTTTTATTATAAAAACTAGTACATACTAAATCTGCTTTTTCTTTTACCATTGCTTCTAGCATATAAGAAATATAATTAGGTCTAACTGTATCTCCACCATCTACAAAAGTAACATATTTAGCTCTTGCACTTTCTAAACCAATATTTTTAAGATTTCTTTTATCATCCTTATCTACTTCAATAAGTTTAATACGTTCATCCTTCTTAGCATAGTATTTGCATATTTTTAATGAACTATCTTCTGAATCTTTATGCACTAGTATTATCTGCATATTTTTATGTGTTTGTTTTAAAATAGATTCTAAGCATACACTGATATAAGCTTCTACTTTATAAATAGGTACGATTACACTTACTAATTCTTTCATACTATCACCTACAATAAATTATAACATAAAAGGACAAAACTTTAAAGTTTGCCCTAACATTTTAATAAAATAATTTTGAATTACTATAAAGAGAATCTACTTTTAAGTTTAATTCTTCTGTTATAACATTACCTTCTAAGTCTGTTACACTAATTCTTAAATATAAGTTATCTTTAATAAGATTTCTAACTTCCTTAGTAAATACATCTATGTTATTTTTTGTTTCATCTACTTCGAATTTAATACCATCTAAATATTCATTTAAAAGAAAGCCTTCTGCAGAATATCTTCCAAATGTATTAAGAGTATAATCCTCATTTTCTCCTTTTACATAAAGACTTAAATCTACAGATGTAACGTTTTCAAGTTCTCCTGAATAACTAATATTAGATAATCTTAATATATTATCTTTACCTGTTAAGATAAGAACACCATTTTTAACCGAAAAATCATTTTTACTCATATTTATTTCATATAAATTACACTTATTATAATTATTAAATAAGAATATAGTTAGAATAAATATAATTAATACTAAAGCAGTATAATAAAAATGATGTTTAGTAAATTTAAATTCTTCTAATTCTTTT
>JAFTYN010000149.1 GCA_017461465.1 Bacilli bacterium | reverse complement strand
TGATGTAGATACTCTAGGAATATTTCAGTTTGAATCACAAGGTATGATGAACTTTTTAAGAAAATATAGACCTACATCATTTGAAGATGTTTTTGCTGCTATTGCTTTATTTAGACCAGGGCCTATGCAAAATATAGATACATATATTAAAAGAAAAAAAGGCGAAGAAAAAATTGATTATTTAGTGCCAGAACTTGAAGAGTTATTAAAGCCAACTTATGGAATATTAATTTATCAAGAACAAATAATGCAGGCTGCATCAATTATGGCTGGTTACTCTCTAGGTGAAGCTGATATTTTAAGAAGGGCTATGAGTAAGAAAAAAGAAGATATTCTTATTAAAGAAAAAGATAAGTTTATTTCTAGGGCAGTAGAAAGAGGATATAGTAAAGAAATAAGTAATAAAGTATATGAACTTATTTTGAGTTTTGCTTCTTATGGATTTAATAGATCACATTCAGTAGCATATACTATGGTAGCGTACCGTATGGCATACTTAAAAAGCCATTATCCACTAGAATTTATGAAAGCATTACTAACTAACTTTTTAGGTAGTGAAGCAAAAACTAAAGAATATATCTATGAATGCAAAACAAAAGATATTAAAGTATTAAATCCAAGTATACTTTCTAGTGATAACACATTTAGAATAGAGAATAATGCTATTAGATTTCCTCTTCTTGGTATAAAAGGACTTGGTAATAATGCATGTAACTTTATTATTGAAGAAAGAAATAAAGAAAACTTTAAAGATATATATGATTTCTTTAAAAGATGTTATGGAAAAGTTGTAAATAGAAAAGTTACAGAAAATTTAATTTATTCAGGAGCCTTAACAGATCTAGGATATAATAGAAAAACACTTATAATGAATTTAGATGAACTTATTAATTATAGTGAAATATCAGGTGGATTTGATGATGAATTTAACTTGAAACCTGAAATAAAAGAATATGAAGAATTTAATAAAAATGAAATACTTAAGTTTGAACTTGATACATTTGGATTTTATCTAACAGAACATCCTGTAACAGAATATAAGACTTTAAAAGGTACTGTAACTATAGATGAACTAGATAACTATTTTGATAAAGTGGTTAATATAGTATTATTAGTAGATAGAAAAAATGAAGTATCTACTAAAAAAGGTGATAAGATGTTATTTATTACTGGAAGCGATGAAATAAATCAAGTTGATGTAGTGTTATTCCCAAAAACTTATGAAAAATATCCTAATATAAAAGTAGGAGATGTTCTTGGAATAAATGCTAAAGTTGAAAAAAGATTTGATAAATATCAGCTTGTTGTTAATACTATAAAACACTTGAGTTAATCATTATTTTATAATATAATTGTAGACAGAAGGGAATTGAAATAAATGGATGAATTATTAATGGAAACTGAAATGTCAATGGAAGGTGCGATTGAATCTTTAGAAAAAAGATTTACTACTATTCGTGCCGGAAGAGCTAATCCTGCTATTTTAGATCGCGTTATGGTATCTTATTATGGAGTAGATACTCCATTAAAGCAACTTGCCAATATTTCTGTACCAGAAGCTAGACAACTTTGTATTAAACCATTTGATAAATCTTGTTTACAAGCTATTGAAAAAGGTATTTATGAAGCTAATGTTGGATTAACACCTAATAATAATGGTGAAGTAATAATCTTAAATATTCCAGTATTAACTGAAGATACAAGAAGAGATTATGTAAAACAAGCTAAACAAATGACAGAAGAAGCAAAAATTGCTTTAAGAAATATTAGACAAGATGCTAATAATGATGCTAAAAAATTAGAAATAACAGAAGATGAAAAGAAAAGTTTAGCAGATGACATTCAAGAATTAATTAATAAGTATAACAAAATTGCAGAAGATAAATTTAAAGAAAAAGAACAAGAATTAATGACAGTTTAATT
>JAFTYN010000148.1 GCA_017461465.1 Bacilli bacterium | reverse complement strand
TTAATCCTTTAAAGGATTGCCATTACCATCTACTTGAACATTTCCACAAAGTATTAAAATACTTTCAATAAATCCCCAAATTCCAGATATAAAACTTAGTAAAAAGCAAGATAAAACTGTTATTAAAAGTTGAGCTACTGCTCTACCTGTTCTTCCTAAATAAAAATTATGAACACCTAATGAACCAAAAAATAATCCAAGTAATCCTGCTACTACTCTAGATTTACCTGGAACAGCTGCACTATTCATGCTTACTGTAGGTGCAGGATTGTTTACCATAGTTGCATTCATTTGAGGAGCTTCTGGTGCTTTAGCACTAACTGCTTCACAATTAGAACCACAGTTTTGGCAAAATTTAGTTCCTTCATCTAAACTAGTACCACAATGTGCACAAAATTTAGCCATATTATTACCTCCTAATCTAAAAATATTATATCATACGACCAAAAAAAGAGATACAAAATTTATTATTTTGTATCTTTTTTGGTTTTTTCACTAGCATTACCATCTATCTCATAATGCTTTCTAACTTTTTTATATAATTCATCTTTTAATTTTGAATCCTTTTTAAGTAGTTCCTTAACATTTTCCTTACCTTGGCCAATCTTTTCACCATTATAAGAATACCAAGCACCGCTCTTGTCAATGATACCTGCTTCTGTTGCTAAGTCTACTATTTCTCCTTCTAAAGAAACACCTTCACCATACATAATATCTACAACACAATTTTTAAATGGTGGAGCCATTTTATTTTTTACTACTTTAACACTTGTTTTATTACCAATAATATCTGTTCCTAATTTAATTTGTTCAGCTCTTCTTATATCAAGTCTAACTGAAGCGTAAAATTTTAATGCTCTACCACCTGGAGTAGTCTCTGGATTTCCAAACATAACTCCAACTTTTTCTCTTAATTGATTTATAAATATAGCTATAGTATTAGTTTTGTTAATAATACCTGATAATTTTCTTAACGCTTGACTCATTAATCTAGCTTGAAGACCAACATGTGAATCTCCCATTTCCCCTTCTATCTCTGCTTGTGGTACTAAAGCTGCTACTGAATCTATAACAATTATATTTATAGCTCCACTTCTAACTAAAGCTTCACATATCTCTAAAGCTTGCTCACCATTATCTGGTTGAGATAATAGTAAATCATCTGTATTAACTCCTAAAGCTGCTGCATAATTTGGGTCAAGTGAATGTTCAGCATCAATAAAAGCTGCCCTTCCTCCTGCTTTTTGCGCTTCTGCTATTGCATGAAGAGCAAAAGTTGTCTTACCACTTGATTCAGGTCCATATATTTCTATTATTCTTCCTTTTGGATATCCGCCAATACCAAGTGCAATATCAAGTGATAAAGAACCACTTGAAATAGTATCTATTTGTTGATGTTTATTATCTCCAAGTTTCATAACAGAACCTTTACCAAATTGTTTTTCAATATCTGCAAGTACAGCCTCTAAAGCCTTGTCACTAGCGCTTTTACCAGTTTCTTTAACCATCGTGTTTCCTCCTATCATTACCTACATTCTACCTCTTAATTTTAAAGAAGTCAACATTTTTGCGAACATTTGTTCTTTTTGCTCTCTTTTCCCCTAATTATATATACTCTAAAAGAAATTTAAATCCTAAAAAAAGATGCAAAAATGCATCTTAATCACCAAAAATAATCTTTTTATTTAAGTTATAATATTGAACAGCAGATACTATAGAAAGTACAGTTGCTACTAAAAGTAAAGCTTCTGCTATTTTTAAATTAAATAATTCAAATGGTAAGTTATAAAATAAAGTTAATGCAATACCAGTCATTAAGAAAGCAGTTTTATATTTACCACTCTTAATAGCTGCAACTACCTTTCCTTTACTTCCAGCAATCATTTTAACAACATCTACAAATGTATCTCTAGTAACTATAACAACTGGAATGATTGCACTTATAGAGCCTGTTGCAGCTAAAATTATTAATACAGAATTAACTAACATTTTATCAGCAATAGCATCTACCATCTTTCCAAAATCAGTTACTAAATTATATTTTCTTGCAATATAACCATCTACGAAATCTGTTAATGAAGCTATTATAAATAATACACCAGCTATAATATATTTAATATCCACAACAAGTGATTCATTTACAAAGAATTTCATTGTTTTAATTCCCATATTTTCAAATGGGAAAAGTAATATTATTATAATAAATATTGTCATAACTATTCTAGAAATAGTTATTTTATTTGGTAAATTTAATTTCATATTTCCATCCCTATTCTAATACACTATTTTGAGTAGTAGAATTATTGTTACTATCTATAACTGCATCAGCTACAAAGTATACTGCAATTCCAATTACTCCTAAGATTAATAACCAAATAACAATTGGCGGTATAAGTTTTTTCTCTTTTTTTTCAATAGTATATGGTGACATAACTTTTGGTTCTTTCTTCTTACTTTCTTCTTTTTTTGCATTTTTTATATCTTGAAGTGAAAGTTTAGAAGTATAATCAAATAAGTACTCATTGAATTCATCAACCATCTCATCATAATCAAGTCCTAAGTATTTAGAATAATCGCGAATAAAATATTTTAAAGAATAAATATCTTTAAAAGCCTTCATATTTCCAGATTCAACATCTTCTAATTGAGAAGGACGCATTTTTAAATCTTCTGCCGCTTCTTCTATTGAAATACCAATGCTTTCACGTGTTTCTTTTAGTCTTTCACCTATTTCTTTCACGTTATTACTCCCATCTATATTTATAATAAAAAAATAATATCATATAAGCCATGTTCTGTACTCCAAAGGAGTGACAAACATCTATCTATTGATTTCTCAATCCCAACCTTCGTTCTTGTTCCTCCAGTTAAGCTCCCCTACCAAATTTGGGTTTCTCGCTCGCGGGGTTTACCACGTTCCACTTCCATCGTTTCCGACTTATTCGTCACTTTGGCACTTTTATACTTACTTTAATCATATCCGAAGACTTAGACTATTTCAGAGCCGTTAGCAAATGCTACCAAGAGTTATTTTTTCCCCTTGCACGAACACTACAACCATCACAGATTGTGCGAGCATGGACTTTCCTCTATATTACTAGAATATAGCGTTTGTCATGATATTATTCTTTACCATATATAACTTTTTCAAGATTAGAAATTCTTCTTAAAAGATCAGCATTACTGCTTCCACTATCCATAACTACAGATTCTTTTAAAGCATCCATCTGAGTTCTTAAACGTCGAACTTCTTGTTTTAATCTTATGTTATCTTCAATAATTTCTTTCTTTTCTTTTTCTAAATCAGCGATTATTTTAGCAAATTCATCATAATCTCTAATTATCACATCTAAATACTTATCAACTTCTTGTGGTCGATATCCTCTTGTATCAACTTTAAATTCCTTATCCAGAATGTCGTTACTTGATAACAATATTCTTTCTTGATACATACTAGCACACCACCTCTCATATTCATAAATATTATATAATATATGACTAGTTTTTGCAAGTATAACCAAAAATAACTACTTATCTTCTAAAAGAAAAGTAGTTATCTTAATATACTTAATATCATCAATCATTTCATTAAAAATTTCATCTATATTATTCTCTCTCATCTCATCACCAAAAATAAATTAACACATTAATAAAAATAATACTTCAACTTCGACAAAAGATGTTAAAACTAGTTTATTTTTTCCCTTTACAACATTTTTTTTATATTATTCTTTATATATAGAAAAATAGTCTATTTTATAGTATAATTAATTAGGTGATTGTATGAATTATCCATCTGGAATCAAAAAAAGTTATAACAAAGTTATTAGTTATGGTAATCGCGGTATGACTTTAGAAGAAGATATCAATGTCACTAATGAATATTATTTAACACATAATATTGCTTCAATATATAAAAAACCTACTCCTATTGGCATAGTTAAAGTAGATTATAAAAGTGGAACAATTAAAGAAGCTTATTTTAAAACTCCATCTACTACTGATTATAACGGGATATATAAAGGTAAATATATTGATTTTGAAGCTAAAGAAACTATGGTAAATAGTTTTCCTCTAGCAAACATACATGAACATCAAATAAAACATCTAGATACAATTTCAAAAATGGGAGGAATTGGTTTTTTAATAGTAAGATTTGTCAAACTTGAAGAAACATATATTCTTACTAATGATAAACTTCAAAGTTTTCTTAAAAATAATACAAGAAAATCTATACCTCTTGAGTATTTTAAAAAAGAAGGTTTTAAACTAGAACTTAAGTTTAATCCTCGACTAAACTACATTAATATAATTGATAGAATATTGGAAGGAGAATTACATGAGTAGTAAACAAATTAAGAAGTGTTTTTTTACTCATCAAGTTGAGACTTTTATTATTGCAGTTAGTATCCTTGCACTTATTATTGGTACTATTGCAGTTGGCTGGATTGCTATATTAATTGTTCTTATATTAGATGGGTTAATATTTTTTGGACCAACACTTCAAAAGAAAATACTTAATTTATTAAATAAAAATAAGAAGAAAGAAGAAAGTGATGAGAATATGGCTAAGAAAAAGAAGAAGGAAAATACTAGTATTAGTGCTAAAAAAAGTACTTCTAAAAAGAAAGTATCAAATGTTAAAAATACTAAGGTGAAAGAAAAAAATACTAAGCCAGTTAAAGAAACTAAGAAGAAAAAGAAAAGAACTAGTATATTAAAGATTTTCTTTATCTTCATATTTATATGTTTTATATTAGGATTAGTTGCTGCAGGATTATTTTTCTTTTATATTGCTAG
>JAFTYN010000027.1 GCA_017461465.1 Bacilli bacterium | reverse complement strand
GAATAACTAATATAAATGTTGATTTTATATATGCTCTTCCAGGACAAACATTAGAAGATTTAGATAGTGATATTAGATTATTTAAAGAACTTAATATTCCTCATATTTCAACATATTCTCTTATTATAGAAAAGCACACACTTTTAAATAATATGAATATAAAAAATATAGATGAGGATTTAGATTTTGCTATGTATAATTTAATTTGTTCTAGATTAAATTTATATAAACATTATGAAACTAGTAATTTTGCTAAACCAGGATATGAATCAAAGCATAATTTAAGTTACTGGGAAAACTTAAATTATTATGGTTTTGGACTTGGTGCAAGTGGCTATCTTAAAAATATTAGATATGAAAATACTCATAGTTTAACTAAGTATTTAAATGGTAATTATTTAGAAAATAAAGAAGAGTTAACAAAAAATGAAACAATAGAAAATGAATTTATACTAGGTTTAAGAAAAATAAATGGTATAAATATTAATAAATTTTATAAAAAATATAATATTGATATACTAAGTATTAATGTTGTAAATGAATTATTGAAGGAAGGAAAACTTGTTAATGATGGAATGAATATAAAACTTAGTAAGGATTATATTTATACTGCTAATGGGATATTAATTAAGTTTTTAGGTGTAGATTATGAAAAGTGATATTTTTAATAAAGAATTAAGTTATATCAAAAATGATAGATATAGAGAAAGTGCTAGGGTAATGCTTGAACTTTTACCAGATTATTTTTATGAAGTTCCAGCTTCTTCAACAGGAAAATATCATCCATCATTTTCACTTGGAGATGGTGGCCTTGTTAGGCATGTTAAAGTTGCTGTTAGACTAGGATATGAAATAATAGGTGGTAAAACAATTGGAGATAAATTTACTAGTGATGAAAAAGATTTAGTTTTAATAGCCCTTCTTTTACATGATGGATTAAAATCAGGTTTAACAAAAGAAACATATACTAGATTTGATCATCCTGTATTAATGGCAAACTATCTAAAAGAAAATAAGGAAAAAACAAAGTTTACAGAAAAAGAAATAGAACTTTTAGTAGGTATGATTTCTAGTCATATGGGTGAATGGAACACAAATCAATATAGTGATGTAGTACTTCCTATACCATCAAATAAGTATGAAAAGATGGTTCATATGTGTGACATGCTAGCAAGTCGTAAATTTTTAGATGTAAAGTTTGTAAATAATGATATTGAATCTTAAGAACATATACATATGTTCTTTTTTAGTATAACTAAAAGATATACTTGAATAGTTTTTTATTATGTTATAATTTTATTGGAGGTAAGGTATATGATAATAAAGGGAAAAGAATATAAAATAAACAGGGAAACTAGTGTAGTAAGTGAATGGGATAAAGTTTACTGTAACTTATTAAAGAAGATACTAAAAGAAGGAGAACTTTTTGAAAATAGAACAGGTATAGATACATTAAGTATCGAAGGTGTAACTTTTAAACTTGATGTTGGAAATGAATTTCCTATTTTAGAATCTAAAAAAGTTGCGATTAAAAATGCATTATCAGAAATGCTTTGGATATATCAAGCTCAGTCTAATGATGTTTCATGGCTTAAAGAAAGAGCTAATAACATTTGGAATGAATGGGAAGTAGATAAAGATGGTATTTATCGTACTTATGAACCAAAGGGTGAATATGATCCTACAAGAGAAGTAACTGTATACGATTTAGATGGCAATCCTAAATTAGATGAAGAAGGAAATGTTATGACTGCTAAATCTAATATTGAAGGAAAAACAATTAAAACAGCTAAGTATTTTGGACCAGAATATGCTGGAACAATAGGTACTGCATATGGTTGGATAACTAATAAGTTTAAAAGACCACAATATGTACTTCATCAGTTAAAACATAATCCACATGATAGAAGAATGGTTATAAGTTTATGGCAAGATGAGTATTTAAAAACTGCTGTACTTCCATCTTGTGTATGGAGTAGTGAGTGGAAGGTTAAAGATGGAAAACTTCATGCATTTGTACATCAAAGAAGTGCTGATACACCACTTGGACTTCCATTTAATGTAAGTCAGTATGCTATACTTCAAGCTATGTTTGCTAAAGTATCTGGTTTAGAAGTAGGTAACCTAAACTGGAGTATTATGGATGCACATATTTATGTTAATCAAATTGATGGAATTAAATTAGAACTTGAAAGATTTAAGAAAATGCAAGCTTGGGAAAAAATAATTAAAAAAGAAACCGACGAAGAATTAGAAGCTAGATATTTAGCACTTAAAGAAAGAGAAAGTATATTAGAAGAAAAAGCAAAAACAAGTAAACAAACAGAAAAAATGCTTAAAGAAATAAGAGAACAAATTATGATATTTGAACTTATGATTACTAAAGAAAAACCAATATTAGAACTTGCTGATAAAGATGATTTCTTTAGTTTTGATAATAGTGTAAATAACGATAAAGAATATTTAGAAAAGAATATTACAGGTAATGAAGATATAAAAGTATTAAGATATAAATCAGCTCCATTTATTAAGATGCCAATTGCACAGTAATGAATAATTTAATTTTAATAGCTGCTATAGGAAAAAATAATGAATTAGGTAAAGATAATAAATTAATTTGGTATTTACCTAATGACTTAAAATTTTTTAAAGAGCAAACAACAGGACATCCTATAGTAATGGGGTATAATACTTTTAAATCATTTCCAAGATTATTACCAAATAGAAAACATATAGTTTTAACACATCGTGATGAAGTAGAATTTCCTAGTGAAGTTGATGTTTTTCATGATAAAAATTCTCTTTTAGAATCTTTAAAACAGTACGATGGTGATGTATTTGTAATAGGAGGGGCATCTATCTATACACAGTTTTTAGAAAATGCTGATAAGATGCTTTTAACAGAAGTTGATAAAGAAGAAACAACTGCAGATGCATATTTTCCTTCATTTGAAAAAGAGGATTGGGAAAGTACTATTCTTAAAGAAAATGAAGATAACGGAATAAAATATAAACATTTAGAGTATAGGAGAAAATAGTATGAGAGGTAAATTAATTGTTATTGAAGGAACTGATTGCTCTGGAAAAGAAACACAGACTAATATATTAATGGATAGACTAAAAAAAGAAGGTTATCCAGTTGTAAAATTTAGTTTTCCTATGTATGATACACCAACAGGTAAAATAGTAGGTGGACCTTATTTAGGAAAAGATTATATATGTGATGGATGGTTTCCAGAAACTGCACCTAATGTAGATCCTAAAGTATCATCTTTATATTATGCTGCAGATAGAAAATATAATATGCCGATGATTTTAGAAGAACTAGAAAGTGGAACTAATGTTATTTTAGATAGATATGTATTTTCTAATATGGCACATCAAGGTGGAAAAATATTTGATGATAAGAAAAGAGAAGATATGTATAGCTGGCTTGATAAACTAGAATTTGGTTTACTTGAACTTGCTAAACCTGATATTTGCCTATTCTTACATATGCCTTATGAAGCTGCTACTATTTTAAAAAGTGGTAGAGAAGAAAAAGCAGATCAACATGAAGCAAATCCAGAACATTTAATACATGCTGAAAAAGCATATATTGAAGTAGCTAGGAGATATAATTTTAAAACAATTGAGTGTGCTACTAAAACTTCTGGTGTTACTAAAGATGACATAAAAACACCAACTGATATAAGTGAAGAAGTTTATAATTTAATTAAAGGTGAACTTACTAAAACAGTAATGTATGAACCTATAAAAGAGTATAAAAAGCAATAATATTTAATTATTGCTTTTTATTTACTAAAATCCTTTATTATGGTAAAATTAAACATGTAAAGGGTGATATATCATGGAAAAATATGTGCCAGATATTTATAAAAAAAGTATATATACAATAAATTATGAAAAATTAAAAGCAAGAGGTATTAAATGTTTATTATTTGATTTAGATAATACGTTAGTACCTTATACAGATAAAGTTCCTTCTAAGAAAAATAAGGAATTATTTAAAAAATTAAAAGAATTAGGTTTTAAAGTTATTATTTTTTCTAATAGTGGTAAAAAAAGACTTACTCCATTTAAAGAAGGTTTAGATGTAGATTGTTGTTTTAGATGTTTTAAACCATCGCCTAAAAAATTTAATTATGTTTTAGAACATTATAAATTTAATGAAAGCCAAGTTGCTATTATAGGGGATCAAATACTTACTGACATAATTGGTGGTAATAATGTTGGTATAACTACTATTTTAATTAATCCTATTTCTAAAAAAGATTTAATTTTTACTAAATTTAATCGTTATAGAGAAAATAAACTTATAAAGAAATTAAGTAAATTAGATTTATTCTATAAAGGTAGATATTATGACTAAAAAATGCTGTGGTTGTGGAGCTGTAATGCAGTTTACAGATAGACATCTAGAAGGATATATAGCGGAAAATAAATATGAAACTGCTACTATATGTGAAAGATGTTTTAGAATTAAGAACTATGGAGATTATAAGAATATAGCTAAAACAAATGATGATTTTATAAGTATTTTAAAGAGTATTAATGGTAAAGATTTAGTTATTTTAGTTATGGATTTATTTAATTTGCCAGAAGATATAGATATTATTAAAGAAAATATAAAAAATGATATTTTATTAGTTCTTACTAAAAGAGATATACTTCCTAAAATAATTTATGAAGAAAGATTATTAAAGTATGTAGATAAGTATAATTTAAATATTGTAGATAAAATTATTGTAAGTAGTAATAAAAATTATCATTTTGATGAATTAATAGCTAAAATTAAAGAGCATAGAACTTCAAATAATATATATGTAGTAGGGTTTACTAATGCTGGTAAAAGTACTTTAATAAATAAAATTATTTATAATTATTCTAGTAATAAGCCTAGTATTACAACAAGTATGCTTCCATCAACTACTTTAAATAGTATTGAAATAAAATTTGATGATGAGCTTACTTTTATTGATACTCCTGGATTGCTTAGCGATGGTTCAATAGAAAATATAGTAAGTGTTGACTTACTTAAGAAAATAGTACCTAATCATGAAATTAAACCAATCACTTATCAAATAAAAACAGAAAGTTGTATTCTTATAGAAGATATATTTAAACTTGATTTAAGTGATAATAATATAACAATGTTTATAAGTAATAATTTAAAAGTAGATAGATATTACAAAACTAAAGATATTCCTAATTTAGTTTCTAAAGAAATTATGGTTAGAAAAGGTGAAGATTTAGTTATTAATGGACTAGGTTTTATCAAGTTTACTAATAATGAGAAGGTTATTGTTAGTACTTTAGAAGATGTTAAAGTATATACAAGAAAATCATTAGTATAAAGAAGTATTTTAATTAATACTTTTTTTTTATCTTTAAAATTGGTATAATTAATACAGAATAGGAAGTGTGTAAATGCTAGGAAATATTATAGGTATTAATGATAATGAAATTATGCTTAAATTAACAGTGGATGTTAGTAAAATGTCTAATTTAATTAGTACACATGTTATTATGGAAGATTCTGAAAGACAATGTATTGGTGAAATTACTGATATTAGAGATGGAATAGCATATATTAATTTGCTTGGTGAAATAATAGATGGCTCTTTTGTTTTTGGTGTTATTAATAAACCTTCTTTTGGGTCAATTGTTAAATTGGTTAGTAAAGAAAAAGTACCAATAATAATTGGTGTTGATAATTATAGAGATCATTTGCATTTAAATATTGGAAAAAGTTCAGTATATGGTGGAGTTACTATAGGTATGAGTGTTAACCAATTTTTTGGGCATCACTTTGCAATATTTGGTTCAACTGGTAGTGGTAAATCTTGCTCAGTAGCAAGAATATTTCAAAATCTTTTTGAAAAACAACAAGCTATACCATATCGCGCTAGTATTTTTATCTTCGATGCTTATGGTGAATATCATAGAGCATTCTCTGAATTAAATACTAAAAATCCTAATATTAACTTTAAAAGTTATACAACAAATACAAAATTTCCAGATAATGAAATTTTAAAAATACCACCATGGTTACTATCTTTAGATGATTATGCTTTATTACTTGGAGCAGAAAAACCATCGCAATTACCAATAATAGAAAAAGCTTTAAAATTAGTAACAGTATTTGGGCGTGATGAAGAATTAGTATTAAAACATAAGAATGATATTATTTCTAGAGCATTACTTGATATATTAAGTAGTGGTAGACCTTCACCACAAATAAGAGACCAGTTAGTATCTGTTCTTGCTTCTTATAATACTAGAGAATTAAACTTAGATACTCCAATTTATCAACCAGGTTACACAAGACCTCTTAAACAGTGTTTCTTTATAGATGATACTGGAAAGATGAGAGATATGGAAATAATTACTGCTTTTTTCCAATCTTTCTTAACTGATAATTTAGAGTTGAGTTTACCTGATGGATCATTTAAATATACTTTACAAGATTTACAAGCAGCATTTGATTTTGCACTTATTTCTGAAGGTGTATTAAAGAGTGATAAGATATTTGATGAAGCAAATACTTTAAAAGTAAGATTACATGGATTAGTAAATGGTGATTATGCTAAATATTTTGAAATTGAAGAATATGTTGCCAAAGAACAGTTTATTAAAGAATTATTAACTGCTATTAATGGTAGAAAAGCACAAATAATAAACTTTAATATAAATTATGTAGATGATAGATTTGCTAAAAGTGTTACTAAAATATATTCTAAATTATTATTTGATTACGCTAAATCATTACCTAATAGAGCAACCATACCATTTCATATAGTACTTGAAGAAGCACATAGATATGTACAAAATGATACTGATGTAGATTTGCTTGGATATAATATATTTGAACGTATTACTAAGGAAGGTCGTAAATATGGTGTTCTTTTAGGTCTTATTTCACAAAGACCATCAGAACTTTCAGAAACTACTTTATCACAATGTAGTAATTTCTTAATATTTAAGATGCTTCACCCTAGAGATATTGATTATATAAAAGAAATAGTTCCAAATATTACTAATGAAATAGTAAAAAGGTTAAAAATATTACAACCTGGTAACTGTATAGCATTCGGTAGTGCTTTTAAAGTACCAGTAATAGTTAAATTTGATATGCCAGATCCAGCTCCTTCTAGTGAAAGCTGTGATGTTAGTAATATATGGTTCGTAAGTAGGAATAGTCAGTAGTTTGTTAAAACTAATAAAAAGTGATATAATCTTATTTGCGAGTCAGAGGTGAATTATGAAAGAGAAGTTAAAAAAGGTATTGTATGAGTGTATAAATAAGTTTAAGAAGTTTAAATTATTCAGTAGTACTTATGCTAGAACTAATATTTTATTTATTAGTTATATAGTTGTATCACTTTTTAATTCAACTCTTCTTAGATATTTTACAACCGAAGCATTTTGGAATATTAAACCAGTACTTGCAGATTTATCTGTAATACTTATAATTGGAGCTTTAGGTTATTTATTTAAACCACATAATCAATTTAAGTATTTTTCGGTTTGGTCTATAATATTTACATTAATATGCTTTATAAATAGTGTATATTATAATAATTTTTATTCATTTACTTCGTTATCGCTTCTTGCAACAGCAGGTCAAGGACTTTCTGTTGCAGATGCTTTAACTAAAATAGTTGAACTTAAAGATTTTATATTTTTTATTCCATTAATAATATTTTTCTTTATAAATAGTTATTTAAAGAAAAGAGGTTATTACGATCTTGTAAGTGAAATTGAAATAGGTAAAATAAGAGCTATGAATACTATGTTAGCAGGGTTAATTGTTTTAGGGTTCTTTATATCTATGCTTACAGGAACAGATTTAAGTCGTCTAAAAAAACAATGGAATAGGGAATATGTGGTTATGCAATTTGGTATATATGTATATCAAGGTAATGATGTAATAGCGTCATTAAAACCACAAATAAGTCCACTTTTTGGACTAGATACAGCAGTTAAAGAATTTGTTGATTACTTTGCTTTAAATAAAAATGAAGATACAACAAATAAGTATACTAATATATATGAAGGAAAAAATGTATTAATGATACATGCTGAAAGTATTCAAAACTGGCTTATTGGGGCAACTATAAATGGTGTTGAAATAACTCCTAATTTAAATAGACTTTCTAATCAAGGTATGTATTTTACTAATTTCCATTCACAAGAATCAGTAGGAACTAGTAGTGATTCAGAGTTTACTTTAAATACATCATTACTTCCAGTTTCATCTGGTACAGTATTTGTAAGTTATTGGAATAGAAATTATGCATATTCAACACAAAATTTATTAAAAGAAAAAGGTTATTATACATTTAGTATGCATGGTAATAACTGTGATATGTGGAATAGAAATAATATGTATCCACATTTAGGCTATGATAAATTCTATTGTTATACAGATGCATATACTATAGATGAAGTAATTGGTCTTGGTGTATCTGATAAATCTTTCTTTAATCAATCAGTAGATATTATTAAAGAAATTGATAGTACACATGATAATTTCTATGGTACATTAATTATGCTTACTAACCATACTCCTTGGAGTGATATAAGTGAATTTAGTGAATTTGATGTAACTATGAAATATAATGACCCAGTTACAGGTGAAGAAAAAGTGGCTCCTTATTTAGAAGGAACTACTATTGGTGATTATATTAAATCAGTTAATTATGCAGATGCTGCAATAGGTGAACTAATTAATAGATTAGATGAAGAAAATATTCTTGATGATACTGTAATAGTTATATATGGTGATCATGATGCTAAATTAAAAAAGAGTGAATATAATAGATATTATAACTATGATCCAGTAAAAGATGAAATCAAGGATAAAACTGATGAATCATATGTAGTAGTTGATGATTACACTTATGAACTTAATAGAGAGGTTCCATTTATTATTTGGACTAAAAATAATCAATACTCTATGAAAGTTGACAAAGTAATGGGAATGTATGATGTACAACCTACACTTGCTAATATGTTTAACTTTCATAATCCATATGCACTTGGAAAAGATATATTTAGTGTAGAAGAAAATGTAGTTGTATTCCCAAATGGTAACTGGTTAACAGATAAAATGTACTATAATAGTCAAAAAGATGAAGGTGTAGCACTCTCAGTTAATGAAGTTCTAGGAACTGATTATATAGCTAACTTTACTAAAATTTCTGAAAATAGAGTTTCTATAGCAGATAAAATTATCGTTTATGATTTATTTGAAAAGACAAAAGAATTAGAAATTGAAGAAAAGATAGCAGAAATTAAATAAAATTCTTGCGTAAATAAATATTATTTGATATAATTTATTTACGCAGTTATGGGGCCGTAGCCAAGTGGTAAGGCAAGGGACTGCAACTCCCCGATCGGTGGTTCAAATCCGCTCGGCCCCTCCAATTTATTTTTTTTGATAAATAAGTCTTTACATTAATTAATAATTAATGTATAATTTATTTATTCGCAGGTGTGGTTCAATGGTAGAATGCGGCCTTGCCAAGGCTGAGACGTGGGTCCGATTCCCATCACTTGCTCCATTG
>JAFTYN010000147.1 GCA_017461465.1 Bacilli bacterium | reverse complement strand
TAGGAGAGTCAGGTGTGCCAATTAATAGTGAAGCTATTCCATAATAAAGTTTAGCGTCTGGAAAATTAATGGCAATATATCGTGAAGTTAAACCACAATGACCTATATTGAATCCTAATTCGAATATATCTTGTAGTGTATCAGCATGTGATTCAATTTCCTTATCTAATTCAATTTTAAATAATTTTTCTTTTAAATTTTCTTCCCAAGCATATTGAGTAATATCTAAGTCATAGATTTTTGATATTTGCTGTCTAAGTTTTTCAGATGGTAACATAATAAACTCCTTAATTTTTTTGTATTATAACATAATTCAATTAAAAACAATAATTTATATGCTTTAAATATAAGCGTTAGCTTATTTTCTAAGATAGAGAAGATATATTTGAATATAAATTTTATTTAACTTAATAATCAAAAATGATAAATTCATTCATAAGGTTATCGTTTTTCTTTTAATTATAGTATAATTATTATAAGAATAGGAGTCTTGTTATGAAGTTAAGTAAGGGTTATATAAAAGGTATTGGATTAACTAGAGTATTTGCTTGTATTGCTATACTTTTATATCATATGAATTTATTAAAAGGTGGATATTTAGCTGTTTGTATTTTTTTTGTATTAACTGGCTTTTTATCATGTATATCATGTTTTAAAAAAGAAAAATTTTCTTTTAAGGATTATTATGTTAACAAGTTTAAAAGTATATATATTCCTCTTTTGGTTGTTGTTTTTTTATCAATAAGTTTAGTATCTTTATTTTCAAATATTAATTGGTTTAATCTAAAACCGGAAACAACTTCAGTATTAATTGGCTATAACAATTTTTGGCAGCTTAATGCTAATATGGATTATTTTGCTAGACATGTTTCATCACCATTTATGCATCTTTGGTATATGGGGATAATTTTGCAATTTGATTTAGTATTTCCTTTTATATTCCTTATATTAAAAAAAATAGGTGATAAATGTCACAAATTAATTCCTTGTATTATTACAGGTGCATTATCATTAATTTTTACATTCGTTTTTTATAAAAGTAGTTTAGGAGATAATCTAATGGTAACTTACTATAGTACTTTTACTAGAGTATTCTCAATACTATTTGGTGTATTTTTAGCATTTATATATCAATATTATAATAATATGTTTATGTTTTCATTTAATAATAAGAAAGTAAATGAAGCAATATATGGTGTATATTTAATAATTATTTTATTATTATTTATTTTTATTAGTTCTACATCAAAATATTTTGCGATATCAATGATTTTGGTTTCTTTGATAACTTGCAGGTTAATTGCACTTAGTTATATAAATAATAAAAAACTGCTTAACTTTAAAGATAGAATTATAAGATTTATTTCAAATATTAGTTATGAAGTATATTTAGTGCAGTATCCCATAATATTTATCTTTCAATATATTAATTTAAATAACGTTTTAGAAATATTCTTAATAATTTTTATAACATTTATAGTCTCACTTTTAATAAAATTTGCATTAAGTTTAAAAAGCACAAGTTTCAGAAAGTTAAGAATAATTCTGTTTTTATTAATATTAGTGCCAACGATTTTTGGAACTTACAAGTATATTATCTCTAAAGATTATACAAGTGAGATGAAAGCTTTAGAAAGTAATCTTGAATTAAATTCACAAATAATGGAAGAGAGAAAGAAAGAGTACGCTAGTAAGATTAATGAAGAAAAAGAAAACTGGCTTAATACTTTAAAAGATTTAGAACAAGGAGAAGAAGAATTAAAGAATATAGTTTCAAATTTAACTTTAGTTGGTATTGGTGATTCAATTATGTTAGGAGCCATAGATGAATTACAAAGTAAATTTCCAAATGGATATTTTGATGCAGCTGTATCACGAACTGCATATGTAGCAAATGGAATAATTAGAGATTTAAGTTATTCTGGATTATTAGGTGATCCTGTAGTTATAAATCTTGGCGCAAATGGTGATTGTGATAACGCTACTAAAGACCTTATTATGAGTAATTTAGGTAATAGAAAAGTATTTTGGCTTAATGTAACTAATGATTATAGTGTAGGAGTAAATGCTAATTTGAATAGTTATGCATCAAGATTTAATAATCTTTATGTTATTGATTGGAATTCAATTTCAAGTGGTCATCCAGAATATTTTGTTGCAGATGGTATTCATTTAACATATGAAGGAAAAAAAGCATATGTTAAAGCTATATATGATTCAATATATAAAGTTTATCTAGATGAATATAATGAAAAAAAACAAAGTATAATGGAAGAATATGAGCAAAAGCAAAATGAAAAGATAACTTTTGTAGGCAATTCTATATTGATTAATGCTTATAATTATTTAGATAACGAATTATTAAAATATGAATTTATAACGAATTCAGAATATGATTATGCTTTATTAAAAAGGGAATTAGAAAATAAAATTAACAATAATGAATTATCAAATAAGATAGTGTTCGCGTTTGATAAATCAAGTTCTTTAACATTGGAAAATTATAGAGAAATAATTAAAATTTGTTCTGATCATCAAATTAAGATTATTTCAATAGATAATGAATTGAAGAAATTAGCAAGTGAAAATGTTGAAGTTATAGATTTTATAACAGAAGAAAATTATTATCTGGCCGATGGGGTTCATTTATCAAAAACAGGTAATCAAAAATTAAATGAACTAATATTAAAAATTACTAAATAAAGTATTACCTTTATTTTTATATTAATATAGTGTATACTTGTATTAAGAATAGGTTAGTGTTGAAAGGAGGGGATAGATATTAAAAATCTAAAGAAATATAATAAAATTTTATTTTTAATCGTCTTCTCTACCTTTTTTATAAGTTTAGGTTATGCATCTATAAATTCGATTATTATGAATGTTAGTGGTACAGCACTTGCAAGTGCTCAAGAAGGTGTATTTATAACAGATGTTATCTATAAAAGTAATAATAATGCTTCTATTGATGATTCTAAAATAGTTGGATTTTATGAAACTTTACTTAATAGTGAAGTAGTGCTTTCCCCTGACCCTACTATAGATGGTTCTTCTATAACTTATACAGTTAATGTTTATAATAATTCTGATATAAATTATATTTATGTTGGTACTTTCTTTGAAGAAGAATTTTATAGTAATGATAGTATAACTTTCAGTTATACAAATCTAAATAATGAAACTATTGTTCAACGTCATCAATCTTATAGTTTTGATATTACTTTTTCATATGTATCTGGCGTTACACCAAGTGAAGAAATTAATAAGCTTATTTCAAGTTTGAACATTAAATTTGAACCAGCTAATATTAAAGAAACCTTATCTGGAATTGAATTTAATTACTTACTTAAAAATAGTGAATATGCTCCAGAGGGAGACGTATACGAATATTATAGTGAAGATGCTAATCGTGCCATAGATAATACTGTAAAAATTATTGTATTTGGTAAAACTTCTGATTATGTTAGTGAGGTTTCTGGTTTAACAGCAGAACCAATTGATGTTTATAGAACTGGAAGCATAAGCTTATATAGACAAT
>JAFTYN010000146.1 GCA_017461465.1 Bacilli bacterium | reverse complement strand
TTTTTTTCTAATCTCTTTTAATACTTTTCTATAAATTTCTAATTCTTCCATATTGCGACCAGTAATTTCATATAAATGATTAGTTAATTTATCAAATTGTTTTTCCCTTAATTCCTCTGTAAAAGCATTTACAAGTTTATATTTTCCTTTAAATTCTCCTGATTTTAATTCTCTAAATAAACTAATATCAAAATTATTATGCATAGGCATATTTATACCAAAATAATATAGAAAATTATTTTTATGAAGTTCACTTCTAAGTGCATCAAAAACATTATCAAATTCTTGATATCCAACTAATGAGTCTTTGCCATATGCTATAAAAGCTAAAGCTAATACTTGATCTGCTGTAAATTCTTTATATACCATATTACACCTCCAAATTAAGTCAGTATAACATTTTTAACTATATAAATTCAAATAAATTAAGATATTTTCATATTTTCACATAATTAAAAAGAACTAATTAATAGTTCTTTAAAAATTCAATCAAATTGTCTGCTACATTACTAGGTAATATCTTACACAATTCTTCTTTAGATAATTCTTTTAATTTGGATGTAGTCTTATATTTCTTTAATAATTCATTTCTTCTTTTAGCTCCAATACCTTCTATACTATCTAAAAGACTTTCTAAAGACCCTTTACTTCTTAACTGTTTATGATAGTTAATGGTAAAATTATGAACTTCATCTTGCATCCTTTCTAGATAATAAAATAAATTACTTTTTTTATCTATTGGTATCTCTATGATAGGATCAAATGCCATAAGTGATTCTGTAGTATGCTTATTATCCTTTTTTAAGCCCACTACTGGAATGTTTAAGCCTAATTCACTTATTACACTTCGTGCTATATTAATTTGTCCTAAACCACCATCTACAATTATTAAATCAGGTCTTTTTAGATTATCTACAAGTACTCTATAATATCTACGATAAATTACTTCCCTCATAGTAGCATAATCATCATTTTTATCTAAACTTATCTTAAACTTACGATAATCATTTTTAGAAGGCTTACCATCAACAAAAACAACCATACCAGATACATTATATGAGCCAAACAGATTTGAATTGTCGAATAATTCAATTCTATCTAAAGCATCTAATTTTAATATTTCTTTTAACTCATTATTAGCAAGTGTAGTTTTTGCTTCATCTTTTTTTATTAATTCAAATTTTTCATTTAATGACACTTTAGCGTTTTCACTTGCCATATCCACTAAATTCTTTTTTGTTCCTTTTAATGGAATTCTAACATTTATATTTAAATAAGATTCCAGTAAATCTGTATCTACTATTTCTGGAACTAAAATTTCTTTAGGTAATAAAATATCTTTACTATAAAAATTAGCTATATAACGATTAAGTTCTTCATTAGTTTCATCTACTATAGGAAATATTTTTGAATGCCTTTCAAGTATCTTACCTCCCCTAATAAATAAGGTAGTAATACTTAAATAACCATTACTTATATAATAACCAAATATATCTCTATCAATAGTATCATTAATTTCAACTTTTTGTTTTGCCATAGTAACTGAAATATAATCTAGCATTTCTTTTAGTTCCTTAGCTTTTTCATAATTCATTTTAGAACTTTCTAAATACATTTCTTCAGTTAGTTTTTTTATAACGAATTCATCATTTCCTCTAAGAAAACTAAGAATTTCATTTTCCATTACTTCTACTTTTTCTTTATCAACGCTATTTTCACAGTATCCTAGACACTGACCTATATGATAGTATAAACACTTTTTCTTACCTAGTGTATTACACTTACGAAGAGGATATATTCTATTTAAAAGATTAACAGTGCTTCTTGCTGCTGTCACATTAGGATAAGGCCCAAATAATCTAGTTCTATTACTTCTTTTTCTATTTACATTTCTAACAACATTTAATCGTGGTACTTTCTCATTAGTAAGCTCTATATATGGATAAGATTTATCATCTCTAAGTAAAATGTTATATTTAGGATCATATTTTTTTATTAAGTTAAGTTCTAATACTAAAGCTTCTGTTTCAGTTCCAACTACTATATATTCAAAATCAGTTATTTCACTAACTAATTTAGCAGTTTTACCTGTATGAACACCTCTAAAATAAGAAGATAATCTATTCTTTAATTTTTTTGCTTTACCAACATAAATAATAACACCATCTTTATTTTTCATTTGATAACATCCTGGTTTATTAGGAACTAAAGATAGTTTTTGTTTAATATAATCCATATACATCACCACGTTTATAGTATACCATATTATTTGTATTTTTATATTTTTTTATGTATAATTTAATTGGGTGAGAACCATGAAAACAATAAGTAAAAATATAGAAAATGAAATAATTATAAATAAATCAAGATTTATTTGTAAATTAGTTAAAGTATATAGTGAAGAAGATGTTATGAATGCTTTAAATAGTGCTAAAGAAGAATATAAAGATGCTACGCACTACTGTTATTCATATATTATAGACAACACAGAAAGATTTAACGATGATGGAGAACCAGGTGGTACTGCGGGTATGCCTATTTTAAATGTTCTTAAACAAAATGAATTAAATTATGTTTTATGTATAGTTATTAGATATTTTGGTGGTATCAAATTAGGTGCTGGCGGGCTTGTTAGAGCATATACAAAAAGTACTAGTGAATGTCTTAATAATTCTACTTTAAAGGAATTAAAAATAGGATTTAGTATAAAGATATTATTTGATTATGACAAGGTTAAACTTATAGATTATACTCTAAATAATATTGATATAAAAGATAAAACTTTCGAAGATAAAATAACATATACATTTGATATTTCAAATGAAAATTATGACAAAATAAAAGAAATACTTAGTTCAAATTGCAATGAAATAAGTATTTCAGATAATATATTAATAGAAGAATAACCTCTTAATAGAGGTTATTTTTATTTACACATCGATTCAGTGTATGTAAAGTAATGATAATCATCATCTTCAGTTTTATATACATATTTTCTAGGATTGTCATTAATTATAGTATTATATGTAACATCAGTTTCTTTAGATACATGTATGTCTGGTACACCACAACCATCGTAGATTTCAAATACATAATCATCTATATGAGTTATATTACTTGGAAGATATACATCATCAATTCCACCATCGGTAAGCGTTCTAAATGAACTATAGCCTAAATAATTTAATTTTTTAGAATCAAGTAAGTTTATCTCACCACTTAGATAATTGTAGTCAAAAGCATAATCACCTATATATTCTAAGCTTGCAGTGTTTTCAAATGAGATACTTGAAATATAATTATCAGCAAATGCAGATTCACCAATATATTTTAAAGCAGTATTTTTCTCA
>JAFTYN010000006.1 GCA_017461465.1 Bacilli bacterium | reverse complement strand
TTACCTAATTTTGTGACACTTAATTCAAAAATTGAGAAAGTATTAGACATAGGATGTGGAAATGCACCAATTCCTCTTATTTTATCTACTAAAACGAAAGCTGAAATAACGGGAGTAGAAATACAAAAGAAATCTTATGATCTAGCACTTGAATCAGTTAAATTAAATAATAAAGAAAAACAAATAAAAATATTAAACATTGATGTAAATGAATATTATTTAAAATGTGAATCTGATACATATGATGTAATAACTTGCAATCCTCCTTATTTTAAGTATAATAGTAGTTCAAATTTGAATTTTAATGAAACAAAAACTTTAGCACGTCATGAAATAACTCTAAATTTAGAACAACTATTTAAGGTAGCAAAAAAATTATTAAAAAATAATGGCGTTATTGCTGTTGTTCATAGACCAGAAAGATTGGTTGAAATTTTAGAAGAGATGAAAAAAAATAATATTGAACCTAAAAAAATACAATTTGTGTATCCTAAAAAAGATAAAGAAGCTAATATATTACTTGTTGAGGGTATGAAAAATGGAAAAAGTGGTTTAAAAGTTTTACCACCATTATATTCTCATAAAGAAAACGGTGAATATACCGATGAAATAAAAGCTTATTTTGAATAGAGGTGAAATTATGTCGCAAAAAAGTTATGATGGAAACGCATCATTATATTTGATTCCTACGCCAATTGGTAACATGGATGATATAACGTTAAGAAGTATTAAAACTTTGGAAATGGTAGATTTTTTATTAACAGAAGATACTAGAATTACTGGTGTTTTATTACAACATCTAAATATAAAGAAAAGAATGTATGTAAATAATGATCATAATGAAGAAAAAAACTTTAATTTAGTAGTGAATGCGTTATCAGAAGGAAAAAATGTAGGTTTAGTAAGCGATAGGGGAACGCCTGTTATCAGTGATCCTGGTTACAACATAGCTAAAAAAGTAATTGAAAAAGGATATAATGTGGTTGGGTTGCCTGGTGCTACTGCTTTAATACCAGCATTAATAACTTCAGGGATTGAACCTCTACCATTTTTATTTTATGGTTTTTTAAACAGTAAAGATAGTAAGTTAAGAAAAGAATTAGAAGAAATAAAAAAATATAAACATACTATAATTTTCTATGAGGCACCTCATCGCATAAGCAAAACATTAGAAAATATGAAAAATATATTAGGTGATAGAAAAATATCTATTTCTAGAGAAATAAGCAAGCGATATGAAGAAATTTATCGTGGTAATATTACAGATGTCATGTTAGAATTACAAGAACCAAAAGGTGAATTTGTAATTGTAATAGAAGGAAATAAAGAAGAAGATGTTTATGATGATTTGTCAATAGAAAAACAAGTTGAATTATATGAGTCTGATGGTATGAGTAAAATGGAAGCAATTAAGAAAGTGGCAAAATTAAGAAAAGTACCAAAAAGTGAAATATATAATTTAATTCATGGTAAGTAGGGGATAAAATGAAATTAATAGTTGGGTTAGGTAATCCTGGTAAAGAATATGAAAAAACAAGGCATAATGTAGGTTTTGATGTAATTGATGCTTATTTAAAAGCTAAATCAATAATAAGTTGTAAAGAAAAATTTCAAGGTGTATATTCAGAATATACACTAAATGGAGAAAAAATTATTCTATTAAAACCGCAAAAATATATGAATTTATCAGGTGAAGTAATAAGAAAATATGTAGACTTTTATAAAATAAATATAGATGATATTTTAATAATACATGATGACTTAGATACACCATGTGGCAGCGTTAAATTAAGAATGTCAGGTGGTAGTGGTGGACATAATGGCTTAAAGAATATCGAATTACATTTAAATACGAAAGATTATAAAAGAATAAAAGTTGGTGTATCAAATGATAAAAATGTTGACACAAAAGACTATGTTTTAGGTTCTTTTAGCAAAGAAGATAGGAAAAAAATTGATGATTCCATCGAATATATTATGAATATTTTGGATGATTATCCAAAAATCACTTTTGAAAATTTGATGAATAAATATAATCGCAAATGATACGAAAGTATCTTTTTTGTCGTGAAAGGAGGAAAAAATTATGAAATTATTTAGTGAGTTTAAAAAGAATGAAGTATGTGGTCTTACTGAACAAGTAAAATCTCTATATATAAAAGAGTTATTTGAAAAACAAAACAAATCTGTTTTATTGGTAACAAGTTCTTTGTATGAAGCAAATAAATTCTATCAAGATTTAACAAATTATACAGATGAAGTTCTTTTGTTTCCAATGGATGATTTTCTAACAAGTGAAGCAATAGCGACTTCTCCGGAACTAAAGGTAAATAGATTAGAAACAATAAATGAAATCTTGCTAAATAATAAAAAAATCGTAATAACTAATTTAATGGGATTTTTAAGATTTCTTCCTCCTGAAGACTTGTTTGAAACAAAAAAAATAAATCTTACTGTTAACAACGAATATAATATTTCTAATTTAAAAGAAAAATTATTTGAACTAGGGTACAAAAAGGAAGTCACAGTTAGTAAAACAGGGGAAATGGCGGTAAGAGGATTTGTTTTAGACATATTCCCTATTTCTAGTAATAATCCAATAAGAATTGAATTTTGGGGAGACCAAATAGAATCAATAAGAGAATTTGATGTTAACACACAATTAACTGTTGATAATATTAATAATGTCCAAATTTCTTCAATTACTGAATTTTTAATAGATAAACCTCTTGACAATTTTAATATAAAACAACGAGATTTAATTAAATACATTAAGCCAAAATCAATAGCGAATTTTTTAGATGGTTATGTTATTTTTAATGATTACGAGCAATTAAAAATAACATATAGTAATTTAATTGAGGAAATACATAATTATAGTTTAAGTGAAAATTTACCTTCTAATATAAAATTCATGTTTGATTTTAATGAACTTGAAGATAAACTTCCTGATATAAAATATTTTTCTAACTTTGATAATCATATTACTAACAATTTAGAAAGTTATAATTCTTTTCCATTAGATAAATTTCCTAAAGATAAAGACGGAATTAACAAAGTGCTTACTTCTTATTTAAAAAAATATCATAAAGTTTATTTATTATGTGATTCAAATAAAAATATAAACAAATTAATTGATTATATTGAAAATCCAAATATTGTTTTAACAAATTTTAATAATTATGTAGAAAATAAGATTAATTTAATAAAGTATAAAATATCAAAAGGATTTATTTTTGAAAATAATGTATATATAAGTGAAAATGATATATTTAATAATAATGTTAATCAAGAAAAATTTAAGTCAAAATTTAAATTAGGTATAAAAATAAAAGATGCTAATAAATTAAATATAGGAGACTATGTAGTTCATTTTTCACATGGTGTTGGTAGATATTTAGGAATAAAAACTCTTTTAAAGAATGGTTTAAAAAAAGATTATCTTACTATTGAATATAAAGATAGTGATAAATTATATATTCCTGTTGAAAAGATAGATTATATTAATAAATATTCTTCTAATGAAGGATATACTCCAAAACTGAATAAATTAGGTAGTGGAGAGTGGGAAAAAACAAAATTACGCACTAGAAAAAAAATAGAAGATATTGCTAAGGATTTATTAAAGCTATATGCTCTTAGGGAATCAACACCTGGATTTTCTTTTTTAGAAGATACAAAAGAACAATATGAATTTGAAAAAGAATTTAAGTTTCAGGAAACTAATGATCAATTAAAAGTAATAGATGAAATAAAAAAAGATATGGAAAAAAGCATACCTATGGATAGATTATTATGTGGTGATGTTGGATATGGGAAGACTGAAGTAGCTTTTAGAGCTATATTTAAAGCTATAATGTCTGGTAAACAAACTGCTATTTTGTGTCCTACTACTATTCTTTCAAATCAACATTTTAATAATGCAATTGATAGATTTAAGTCATTTCCAATAAATATAGAGATATTAAATAGATTTGTTACTCCAAAAAAAGTAACGTCCATAATAAAGAGATTAGAAGAAGGAAAAATAGATTTATTAATTGGAACTCATAGAATATTAAGTGATGATATAAAATTTAAAGATTTAGGCTTGTTAGTGATAGACGAAGAACAAAGATTTGGTGTTAAACATAAAGAAAAGATAAAAGAATACAAAAATAATGTGGATGTACTAACTTTGTCTGCAACACCTATTCCTAGAACTCTACAGATGTCTATGTCAGGTTTAAGAAATTTATCATTGATAGAAACTCCTCCAGTGGATAGATATCCAATTCAAACGTACGTATTATCAGAAAATAAAGCAATAATTAAAGATGCAATTTATAAAGAATTATCTCGAAATGGTCAGTGTTTTATTCTATTTAATAATATAGGAAAAATGGAAGAAAAAAGACAAGAAATTTTGCAATTGATTCCAGATGCTAAAATTGTTTGTGCCCACGGCAAAATGTCAAAGCAAGAACTAGAAGAAATAATGGAAAACTTTGTAATGGGAGAATTTGATATATTGCTATGTACAACAATTATTGAAACAGGTATAGATATTCCTAATGTTAACACTCTTATTATATTTGATGCTGATCATTTTGGTTTATCTCAACTATATCAAATACGTGGACGTGTGGGTAGAAGTAATAAAATTGCATATTGTTATTTAATGTATGATAAAAGTAAGGTACTTTCAGAAGTAGCAATAAAAAGATTAAATGCTATAAAAGAATTTACAGAACTTGGTAGTGGTTTTGCTATAGCGATGAGAGATTTAGCTATACGTGGAGCTGGAGATATATTAGGAAGTGAACAAGCTGGTTTTATTGATACTGTAGGTATAGAATTATTTATGCAAATGTTAGAAGAAGAAATAGCAAAATTAAAAGGTGAAGAAATTGAAAGCAAAGAAGATAAACTTAATGCTATGCCAATAATTGATGTTTCAACTTCTATATCAAATAATTATGTAGAAGATGAAGAATTAAAAATTGAATTACACAAGAAAATAAATTCTATTGATTCATTAGAGGCCTTAAATAAAATAAAAGACGAACTAGAAGATAGATTCGGTAAATTATCAGAAGACTTAATAATATATATGCATGAAGAATGGTTAGAAAAATTAGCTACTACACTTAATATAAAAAATATAAGACAAGGCAAAAATTCTATTGAGATAACTATTCCAAAAGAAATAGTGGAAACATTAGATGGACAGAAACTATTTATAGGAGTAAGTCGTATATCTAGAATGTTTAGATTTTCTAAACGTGGAAATAATCTAATAATTATTTTAGATATTGTTAAATTAGATAAACATTTTGTATATTATTTAATAGAACTTTTTGAATTAATAAAAAAAATAAAAACAGCCTAGCTGTTTTTATTTTTCTAATCTTTCCATTATCGTAGGAATAACTTGTTTTTTTCTAGAAACAATTCCATCTAAATATTTTCCTTGTTTTAAATCATATCCAAAACATTCATCAAGTATATCGCAAGAATTGTCATTATAAAAAATATAAGAACCATTTCTTAAAATATCAGTAACAAATAAAGCAACAATATCATATTCACTATTATGTGCTAAATCATTAATTAATTTAATATATTTTTCGGAATTATCTAAAATGCTATTAGGACTAACTGTTGAAATTTGACTAACTCCAACTTTTTTTCCTTCAATACTAAAGTTTTTAAAGTCTGTGTAGAAAATTTCGTCTTCTGTTTTTCCTTCTAGAGTAGAACCAGCTTTAAACATTTCCATAGCATATTCTCTATAATCTATATTTAATATTTTAGCTAATTCTTCAACTACCATTTTATCTATTCCTGTTGTTGTTGGACTAGCAAATAATAAAGTATCTGATATAACACCAGACATCATTAAACCTGCTATATGTTTAGGTATTTCAATATTATTTTCTTTAAATAGCATATATAAGATAGTATTTGTACTACCAACAGGCATATTTCTAAAGTTAATTGGAGCAGATGTTCCTATAGTTCCAATTTTGTGATGATCTATGATTTCTACAATTTCTGCTTCATCCAAACCATCAACACTTTGTTCATATTCATTGTGGTCTACAAGTATAACTCTTTTTTTGTTTTTATCAGCAGTATGTGCTAATTTAACTATTCCCTTGCATTTATTATTTTTATCTACGACTGGGAAGTTACTATATTTCATTTTATTAGCAATAGCAATAAAATCATTAACATCATCTGTCTCATTAAAACATATTACTTCATCATTTTTTACTAATTCATTGATATTTTTACTTAAAGAAATTAATTTAGCTGAATCAAATGTATTCAAATCAGTTTTTATAATATTAACTTTATTTTTTCTTGCTATTTCAAGATGTTCATCATGAATTCTACTACTTCCAGTTAAGATTATAAGTTTCGCGCAGCTATTAACTGCATATTCTATAATACTATGTCTATCTCCAACAATAATAATAGTTTCAGGAGTTATCTTAACATTTTGAATAAAAGTAGTACTTCTATAAGATGCTACTAAAACTTTACCTCTGATATTTTCATCAAAACGTAATAATTCTTTTCCATCAATTGTACTTAATATATTTTCAAAACTTGCATCTAAATATTCATTATTCCCGCATATCATGTCTTTAGCGATATCTTTCATAGATACACTACCTAAAAAAGAAAAATCGTCATCAATTATTGGTATATTACTGATAAGTTGACTATTCATGTAAGCAAAACTATCATATACAGATGTATTTTTATTTACAAAATGATTTTTATTATAGTTTAAATCTTTTATTTGTAATCTTACATCGTTTAAGTATTTTGGTTTTTTTACTTTGAAATAATCTAAAACAAATTTTGTTTCATTATTTATTTCACCTAGTATCATAGGTACAGTATTATAACCCATTTTATTTCTTAAATATGATAGATTTATGGCAGCAGTAACACTATCAGTATCAGGCTTCTTGTGTCCTATAACATATACTTTTTCCATAAAATCCCTTCCTTTGTGTTTTATAGATTATATCATAAAATTTCATCTAAGTATATAATCATAATTTAATATTGAATTAAAAAAAATGTTATGTTATAATACATCCATAAAAGTGTTGATGGAGAGAAAAATAAAGATATTTCAAAGAGAGTCTAGGTAGGTGTGAGCTAGATAAAGATTCTTTATTTCGAATGGCTCTTGAACTTCTAAATCGATATGTAGGTTTAGACGTATATATGCGTTAAATAAAAGAGGTAACAATTTATATTGTTATGAATAAAGGTGGTACCACGTAGACTACGTCCTTTTTTAGGACTAGTCTTTTTTTGTTAGAGGTGATAATATGCGTAAATTTGAAAAGATAAGTTTTAAACAATTTAAAAAGGATATAATAGATAGTAAAGAAACTTATAATAGTTATAATCTTCCAGTAAGACATACTAATTGTAGTGCTGGATATGATTTTGAATCTATTTTATCATTTGAACTACAGCCAGGTGAAATCAAAAAAATTCCAACTGGAATAAAAGTACAAATGAATCAAGACGAAATGCTTATGATTGTTGTAAGAAGTAGTACTGGTTTTAAGTATAATGTACGGATGTGTAATCAAGTGGGTATCATAGAAAGTGATTATTACAATAATAGTTCAAACGAAGGACACATGTGGATTGCTCTACAAAATGAGGGAACAGAAGTTTTTAAAGTAGAAGCAGGAGATAGAATTGCTCAAGGCATATTTGTTAAATTTTTAACAGTAGATGAAGAAGAAAAAATAGATAATGAGAGAAATGGTGGTTTAGGTAGTACTACCATCTAAGGAGGAATAATATGGAAAATAATAAGAAATTTTATATAACAACACCAATATATTATCCTAGTGCTAATTTTCATATTGGACATTGTTATACAACTATAATTGCAGATGCAATAGCGAGATATAAAAGATTGAATGGTTTTGATACTTATTTTTTAACAGGTTCAGATGAACATGGACAAAAAATAGAAAAGAAGGCAGAAGAAGCAGGTGTAACACCACAAGAATATGTAGATAAGATTATTGAAGACGCTAAAGACTTATGGGCTTCTTTAGGTATATCATATGATAAATTTATTAGAACAACAGATGAAGACCATTGTGAAATAGTTCAAAAAATATTTAAAAAATTATATGATAATGGAGATATTTATAAAGGATCATATAAGGGATTATATTGTACACCTTGTGAATCATTCTGGACTGAAACTCAAGCAGTTGATGGGTTATGTCCTGATTGTGGAAGACCAGTACACGAAGTAGAAGAAGAAGCATATTTCTTCAAATTAAGTAAATATCAAGATAGATTAGTTAAACATATAGAAGAGCATCCAGAATTTATTCAACCAGTATCAAGAAAAAATGAAATGATAAATAACTTTATTAAACCAGGACTAGAAGATTTATGTGTTTCTAGAACAAGTTTTAACTGGGGAATACCTGTAACATTTGATGATAAACATGTTATTTATGTGTGGATTGATGCTTTAAGTAACTATATTACAGCACTTGGGTATTTAACAGAAAATGATGCTAATTTTAATAAATTTTGGCCTGCAGACTTACATATAGTAGGAAAGGAAATAGTAAGATTCCATACAATTATATGGCCAATTATGTTAATGGCTTTAGATTTACCTCTTCCAAAACAAGTGTTTGGACATGGATGGTTAGTCATAAATGGTGGAAAGATATCTAAATCTTTAGGTAATTATAAAGATCCAAGAGAGTATATTAAAGATTACGGTGTAGATGCTGTAAGATATTATGCATTAAGAGAAGTTCCTTTTGGAAGTGATGGTAATTTTTCTGAAGAATTATTAATTACAAGAACAAATGCAGATTTAGCAAATGTTCTTGGAAATTTAGTTAATAGAACTAT
Source organism: Bacilli bacterium (assembly GCA_017461465.1). GTDB lineage: Bacteria > Bacillota_I > Bacilli_A > RF39 > UBA660 > RGIG4266. The sequence continues at coordinate 9,525 of JAFTYN010000006.1, read as the reverse complement.
AGCTATGAATAAAAAATACTTCGATAATGTTGTAGTTACTAGTGATGCTACATTACCAATTGATGAAGAACTAATAAATGTTGCTATTGGTGCTAAAGCTAAAGTAGAACAATATATGGAAGAATTAAAAGTTCCAGAAGCTATAGATGAAATATTTGAAATATTTAGAAGAGCAAATAAATATATAGATGAAACAACACCTTGGATTTTAGCAAAAGAAGAAAATAAAGATAGACTAAAGAAAGTTATTTATAATTTACTTGAATCTATCAGAATTGGTGCTGTATTATTGCAACCATATTTACCTAATACTGCGAAGGAAATTTTTAGACAGTTAAATACTGAATTAACTAGTTATGACAGTATAGACGAATTTGGAGCTTTAGAATTAGGTAAAGTATTAAATGATCCAGAACCTTTATTTAAAAGAATCGAAATAGAAAAATAATAAAGAATTATACCTATATGGTATAATTTTTTTATGGAGGGATTTATATGATTATAGATACACATTGTCATTTGGATATAAAAGATTATGATAATCTAGAAGAAGTAATAAAAAATATGGAAGGTAATTATATGATTGCTTCTGGATACAATTTAGAAAGTAATAAGCATGTAATTGAATTAGTAAATAAATATGATAATATTTTTGGAACAATCGGATTACATCCTAGTGATGTAACAGAAGATTATGAAAGTGATTTACTTTTTATTGAAAGTAATATAAATAATCCTAAAATAGTAGGTGTCGGAGAAATAGGATTAGATTATTACTGGGAAAAAGATAATAAAGAACTTCAGAAAGAAGTATTTATAAAGCAAATAGAATTAGCTAGGAAATATAATAAAACAATAGTAATCCATAGTAGGGAAGCTATTTTAGATACATATAATATATTAGATGAATATTTGGGTAATAATAAAGCTGTACTTCACTGTTATAGTTCAAATATAGAAATGGCTAAAAGATTTAAAAAATTTAATATAAAATTTGGAATAAGCGGAGTACTTACATTTAAAAATTCTAGTAAATTAAAAGAAGTAGTTAAGGAACTTAATTTATCGGATTTACTACTTGAAACTGATAGTCCATATTTAACACCAGAGCCATATAGAGGAAAGAAAAATGAACCTTCTTATACCAAATATGTGGCGGAAGCAATAGCAAAAATCAAGGAAGTAGAATATGAAAAAGTTCTTGAAATAACAACCCAAAATGCTATATCACAATTTGACTTGAATATATAGATATGCTAAAATTTAGATGATATGTGAGAGGTGAATTATGAAGTTAACCATATTTAATGCAATTGTTAGATATGTTACATTATTTTTTGTTTCGCTAACATCTATGTTTAATTCAGCCGGTATAGAAACATCTCTTATATCAGTTAATAATTCTAATAAAGAGAAAAATTTAGATGTAATAAATAGTGTAATTGAATATGATACTATTACAACATATAGTTATAATGTTCCAACTGGTATTACACATGTATTAACTGAAGGACAAGATGGTGTTGTCTATTTAGATAAAGATGGAAATACATTAAAGACAATTCAAAAAAAGATAGATGAGGTATTAGAAGTTGGTTTAGGTAAGTATGGGGAGTATACTGGTGTAATAACTGGTTATGGCCCTGATTGTTATACTTGCGATGGACGTGGTTATGTTGCATGCCCTACCAATACTGGTAAATATATTAATTTAGTAGATGATGGAATTTATTATGATGATGCAAAATTTGGGGAAGTTAGAATTTTAGCAGCAGATCATAGAGAATTTCCATGTGGAACTATAATTAAAATAACTAATTCAGATATTAAGGAACCAATTATTGGTGTCGTGCTTGATACTGGTTGGGGAATGAGAAATGCATATAACAATGGTTATATACATATTGATCTTGCTTTCGCAACAGAAAAAGGATTAGTTTTTAATGCAAATTCTAATACTAGTTTTAGTGTTCAAAGATGGGGATGGTAATCTCCTTTTTTGTTGCTTATATTGGGATTTTTTTGTATAATTATTTTACGGAAGTGATAGTATGGAATATTCACCAAAAAAAATGCAAAAGCTTTTAGAAGACAATGCATTTGGGTTTAAAAAAAAGTTTGGTCAAAATTTTATAATTGATGAAAATGTAATTAATAGTATTGTTGATAAATCTGAAATAGATAAGGAAACTTTAGTTATCGAGATAGGTCCAGGAGCAGGATCTTTAACATATGGTTTAGCTACAAAAGCTAAAAATGTTTTATGTTATGAAATAGATACAACTCTAAAAGATATATTAAATTCTAATTTGAGTGATTTTTCTAATGTTGATGTTATATATGAAGACTTTTTAAAAGTAGATGTAAATAATGAATTAAAAAAATATGATTATAATAAATTATATGTAGTAGCAAATTTACCATATTATATTACTACTCCAATCATATTAAAGTTAATAGAAGATAAAATACCAGTAGATAAAATTGTTGTAATGGTGCAAAAAGAGGTTGGAGACAGGTTTAAAGCCAAACCTGGTACTAAAGATTATGGTTCATTATCTATCTTTCTAAAATATTACTTTGAAGTTAATAAAATATTGGATGTAAGTCGTAATGTGTTCATGCCAAAACCTAATGTTGATAGCATTGTAGTCGAATTTAAGAAGGTAAATAGTAAAATTGATGTCAAAAATGAAGAATTATTTTTTAAAATTGTAAAAGAAAGTTTTACTCAAAAAAGAAAGACACTACGTAACAATTTAAAAGGTTATGATTTAGAAAAAATAAACGAAGTTTTAGCCAAACATGGTTATGATCTATCCGTAAGAGCAGAGCAATTAACTATTGAAGTGTTTGCGGATATCGCTAATAGTTTATAGGTGAGTTTTATGAAAAATACGAAATGGTATAGCTTATTATCAAAAGAGTATGAAAAAGAATATTTTGTGAATTTACAAAATTTTGTACGAAATGAATATAAGAATAAAACTATTTTTCCTCCAGCATCATCGGTTTTTAAGGCTTTAGAATTATCAGATTATGATAAAGTTAAAGTTGTAATATTAGGTCAAGATCCATATCATGGTATAGGTGAAGCCCAAGGGTTATCGTTTTCAGTACCAGTTGATGTTAGAAGGCCTCCATCATTGCGTAATATATTTGTTGAACTAGAAAATGATTTAGGCATAAAAAGAGATAAGAATGATTTATCAGATTGGGCTAGTCAAGGAGTGTTATTGCTAAATTCAATATTAACTGTTCAAATGGATACTCCACTTTCTCACAAAGATAAAGGCTGGGAAGTTTTTACTGATGAGATAATAAAATTAGTAAATAAAAAAGAAACACCAGTTGTATTTATATTATGGGGAAGTTATGCTAGAAGTAAAAAAGTGTTGATTGATAATCCAATTCATTATGTTATAGAAAGTGTGCACCCATCACCTTTATCAGCAAGTAGAGGTTTTTTTGGAAGTAAGCCATTTTCTAAAACTAATAATTTTTTAGAAAAGAATAAAATTGAAGGGATAAAGTGGTAATAATGGAAGAAGCTTATAATTATTTACTAAATGATTTAAAAATAAAATATGGAGATTCTGTAGTAGCAGCAGTTTCAGGTGGTCCTGATTCTATGGCATTATTAAGTCTACTTATTAGATTAAAAAAAGCATTAGACATTGAAGTTGTTTGTGCTCATGTTAATCATAACACTGGTAGACCAGGTCAAATAAAAGAGCAACAATTCGTTGAAAAATTTTGTCGTAATAATGGTGTAGTATTTGAAACTATGATTATTGAAGATTATGGTGATGATAATTTTCATAATGAAGCTCATACAAAAAGATATAATTATTTTCATAAATTAGTTAAACAATATAATGCTAAATATTTATTTACAGCTCATCATGGTGATGATTTGATGGAAACTATTTTAATGAGAATTGTAAGAGGTTCAACATTAAGAGGTTATAGTGGTTTTTCTCAAGTTGTAAACAAAGGAGATTATAAAATAGTAAGACCTCTAATTAATTTAACAAAAGAAGAAATACTTGAATACAACAGAAAAAATAAAATTCCTTATGCGATAGATACATCAAATCAAAAAGATTTATATACTAGAAATAGATATCGTAAATATATAGTTCCAGAGTTTAAAAAAGAAGATAAAAATGTTCATAATAAGTTTTATAAATTTAGTAAGACTTTAATTGAATACAACAATTATATTGATAAAGAAGTAAGTAAAAAAATTAAATCTATATATTCAAATGCAGTATTAGATATAGATAAATTTTTAAAAGAAGAAAAGGTTATTCAAATGAAAATCATATATTCTATATTAGAGAGTATTTATCAAGATGACCTTATGCTTATTACTGATAGACATGCAGAAATACTATATGATGTTCTTCATTCAACAAGAGCTAATGTTAAAGTTCATTTACCAAACAATGTTCAAGCAATTAAATCATATAATACTTTAGTTTTAGCGCCACTTAAACAAACTAAAAAAGAATATGAGATTGAATTAATAAAATTTATAAATTTACCAAATGGTAAAAATATCGAAGTTGTTGATAAATCAAATGCAACAGATAATTTTATTTGTCGTTTATCAAAAGATGAGATTAAATTACCACTTCATGTACGTTCAAGACGTGAAGGAGATAAGATGAATGTAAAAGGTATGATTGGATCTAAGAAAATTAATGATATTTTTATAGATAGTAAAATACCAATGCAAGAAAGAGAAATATGGCCTGTAGTAGTTGATAGTAACGAAAATATTGTTTGGTTACCAGGGCTTAAAAAAAGCAAATTTGATAAACAAAAGGATGAAAACTATGATATAATACTAAAGTATTATTAAGGAGGAATTAATTTTAATGAATAAAAAGAACATGAAAAAAGGTTATATGCCATTTTTAGCGTTATTTATTCTTATGTTAAGTATATTTTATTTATTCGAAATGTTAAACATCAAGATTAATGACCTATCATATAACGAATTTATGAAAGAAGTAGAAGAGGGAAATGTAGTAGAAATATTTATTTCTCCTCAAAGTAGAACTGGAGTTTACAAAATTTCAGGCAAATTAGAAGGTTACGAAGAAGAAGAAAGTTTTTTATTAGAAGTGCCACTTTCTAATGAATCACTTGCAATTATTTATGAAGCACAAGCTGAGCAAGGTTTTAAATTAGATACAGTTGCTGATTCAAGTAACAGTTTGTTTTTAAGTTTCTTATTTAATGTTGTTCCAATTATCTTATTGTTAGGATTAGCTTATTTCTTCCTAACTAAACAAATGGGTAGTGCTAACAAATCAATGGATTTTGGAAAAAGCCGTGCTAAACTTAGTGACTCTAATCATAAAGTAACTTTTGATCAAGTTGCAGGATTAGATGAAGAAAAAGAAGAAGTAAAAGAATTAATAGATTTCTTAAAAAATCCTAAAAAATTCACAGACATGGGTGCTAGAATCCCTAAAGGTGTATTATTATTTGGTCCTCCAGGGACAGGTAAAACTTTATTAGCGAGATCTGTTGCTGGAGAAGCAAATGTTCCTTTCTATTACATTAGTGGTTCAGAATTTGTTGAATTATTTGTAGGTGTAGGTGCATCACGTGTTAGAGATATGTTTAAACAAGCAAAAGAAACTGCTCCATGTTTAATCTTTATTGATGAAATAGATGCAGTTGGACGTCAAAGAGGAGCTGGTTTAGGTGGTGGTCACGATGAACGTGAACAAACTCTTAACCAATTATTAACTGAAATGGATGGTTTTGGTGCTAATGAAGGTATTATAGTTATGGCTGCTACAAATAGACCTGACGTACTTGACCCTGCATTATTAAGACCAGGACGTTTTGATAGACAAATTACAGTTAATTTACCTGATTTAAAAGGTAGAGAAGAAATTTTAAAAGTTCATGCTAAAGGTAAGACTTTCTCTAAAAAGGTAATTTTAAAAAATATAGCCAAAAGAACTGTTGGATTAAGTGGTGCAGATTTAGAAAATTTATTAAACGAAGCTGCATTATTAACAGTAAGAAGAAATAAAAAAGCAATTACTATGTCAGAAATAGATGAAGCTCATGACCGTGTATTAATGGGACCTGCAAAAGTTTCCCATAAGTATACTGAAAAAGAAAAACGTGTTGTTGCTTATCATGAAGCAGGGCATGCTGTAATGGGAATTAAATTAGATGGTGCTAATGAGGTTCAAAAAATTACTATTGTTCCACGTGGTGAAGCGGGTGGATATAATTTAATGTTACCTAAAGAAGAAACTTATTTATCTACAAAAAGTGAATTACTTGAAAGAATATGTGGTTTACTTGGTGGACGTGTAGCAGAAGAAGTAGAATTTAAAGAAGTTACAACAGGTGCTCATAACGATTTTGAAAAAGCTACTAAAATTGCTAGATCTATGGTTACTGAATATGGTATGAGTGATTTAGGACCAGTACAATTTGAACATCAAGAATCTAGCGTATTCTTAGGTCGTGATTATAATAAGAGTAAAAATTTCTCAAGCCAAGTTGCTTTTGAAATCGATCAAGAAATGCGTAAAATCATAGATGAATGTTATAAAAAGACAACAAAGGTAATTACTGAAAATAAAAAATTACTAGATTTAATAGCTAATACTTTATTAGAACACGAAACAATAACTAAAGAACAAATTGAATATTTAGTTAAAAATGGATGTTTACCAGATGAAGATGGCGAAATAGATGAAAGTGATTTTCAAGAATTAAGCTATGCAGATTTAACTTTAGAAGAATTAATTGAAGTTGCTAAAGAAAAAGGTATTAAAGGAACTTCAAAAATGACTAAAGAAGAACTATTAGATGCTTTAAAAGAAAAAGATGCGTAAGTATCTTTTTTTATGCTAACAAGTTGTAGCAATTACAATAAAAGTATGTTAAAATAGGTATGTATATAATGTATTAGAAAATGGTGGTATAAATGGGGAAGGTAATAGCTTTAGTTAATCAAAAAGGTGGAGTAGGTAAAACTACTTCTAGTATTAATTTAGCTGCATCTTTAGGCGTTTTAAGAAGAAAAGTTTTATTAGTTGATTTAGATCCTCAAGGTAATAGTACTACTGGTTTAGGTATTCCGAAAGGTGAAGTAGAAAATAGCATTTATGAACTAATGATTGATAAAGCACCTTTAGATAAAACAATAATAAAAACAAAATTTAAAAATTTATATATTTTACCAGCAACAATTAATTTAGCTGGTATAGATATAGAGTTAGTAGAACGTAGTAGACAAGATCCAACCTTTAATAAAGGTGGACAACTAAAAAAATATTTAGATGTAGCCAAAGATTTATTTGATTACATAATTATAGATTGTCCTCCAAGTTTAGGGATACTTACTACAAATGCTCTTACTGCAGCAGACTCTGTAATTATTCCAGTTCAATGTGAATTTTTTGCACTTGAAGGAATTGCACAATTAGTTAATACAATTATTCTTGCTCAAAAGAATTTGAATCCAAATTTAGATATTGAAGGTGTACTACTTACTATGCTTGATAGTAGAACTTGTCTTGGACTTGAAGTAGTAGAAGATATTAGAAGTTATTTCAAGGAACGTGTTTATGACACTATCATTCCAAGATTAGTGAAACTATCGGAAGCACCAAGTCATGGTAAACCTATAATATATTATGCTTCTAACAATAGAGGAGCAGAAGCATATCTAAGTTTAGCAAAGGAAGTGATTTCAAGAAATGGAAAGTAAGAAAAGAGCTCTTGGGAGAGGTTTAGAAGAATTATTTAATACTGAAACTCTTGATTTAGATACAATAGAAAAAACAATTTATGAATCTGCCACAAATGAAGAAATAGTGGAAATTCCATTATCTGAATTACGTGCTAATCCATATCAACCACGTAAAAATTTTGATGATGAATCATTAAGAGAATTAGCAGATTCTATCAAAGAACATGGCGTATTTCAACCTATTATTGTTAAGAAGAGTATAAAAGGTTATGAAATAATAGCTGGTGAAAGAAGATGTCGTGCATCAAAAATAGCTGGTAAAGAAACGATTCCTGCTATTATAAGAAGTTTTACTGATGAACAAATGATGGAAATAGCACTTTTAGAAAACTTACAACGTGAAAATTTAAGTGCAATAGAAGAAGCCATTGCATATCGTTCTATGATTGATTCTTTAAATTTAACACAAGAAGAATTAGCCAAAAAAGTTGGTAAAAGTAGAAGTCATATCACTAATATATTAGGTTTATTAAGACTTCCTAATGAAGTAAGAAGTATGATTACAAATAATGAATTAACAATGGGACATGCTAGAACTATTAGTAAATTAGAATCAGAAGAAGAAATGATAAAACTTGCTAAGCAAATTGTTGAAGAAAAATTACCTGTTAGAGAAGTCGAAAAGATTTCTCCAGATATGAAAAAGAAAGTTCAAATTGAAAGAAAAGTAAGTACTTCTTCATCTGAATATAAATATGTTGAAGATTTACTAAGAGACAAATTAGATACAAAAGTTAGAATTAAAGATAAAAAAATAGAAATTAGTTTTAACAATGTCAATGATTTAAATAGAATATTAGAAATACTAAATATAAAGGAGCAATAATATGTTAGAAAAGATATTAGTTAAAGAAATTGTCGCACCTATAATAATTATTTTAATATCTATTATTGCATATGCTATTGCAAAAGCAGTAATAAGGAAAATATTTAAATTAAAAACATTTAATAATAAGAATGTTGATTCAAAGAGATTACAAACAATTGTTTCTCTATGTATAAATTTTGCTAAGTTTTTTATCATTATAGTAGCTGTCATAACTATATTAGATGTATATGGAATTGATACTAAATCGCTATTAGCTTCTCTTGGAGTTTTCTCAGCTGTATTAGCATTAGCTCTTCAAGATATATTAAAAGATTTCGTAGCTGGGATATCTATAATTATAGAAGGACAATTTAGATTAGGTGATGTAGTTACAATAGGTGGTTTTAAAGGTGAAGTGGTTAATTTATCTTTAAAAAGTACGAGACTTAAAGCTTATACAGGAGAAATTAAGATTCTAGCTAATAGAAATGTCACTGAAGTAATAAATCACTCTTTATCTAAATCGTTAGCGGTTGTTGATGTTGGTGTAGCTTATGAATCTGATTTAGATAAAGTAGAAAGAGTATTAAAAGAATTAAGTGAAAAACTGTCTAACGAGATAGAAGATTTAGTAGAACCTATAGAAATATTAGGAGTAAATGCATTCGATGCTTCTTCAGTAGTATATAGAGTTACTGCTATAACTAAACCAACTACAAATTTTGGTGTAGAAAGACAAATAAGAAAAGCTATAAAACTTGCTTTTGATGAAAATAATATTACTATACCATTTAATCAATTGGTGATTCATAATGGATAAGGAATATAAATTAGGTAGTATTGTTATGATGAAAAAAGAGCATCCTTGTGGTAATAATGAATGGGAAGTTATTAGAGTGGGTGCTGATATCAAAAT
>JAFTYN010000145.1 GCA_017461465.1 Bacilli bacterium | reverse complement strand
TTATTTCTTATTTCATAACTATCTAATTTTTCTAAAAGTTCATATATCTGATAAATTTGTTTAGTTTCCATCAGCATCACCTATATCTATTATCCCATTAAAAGGTGCATAATTTGGTATCATATCAGGACATAATAAAAATAATGTGCTATAATAGAACTATGAGTATTTTGGCACATTATAATTTTTATTTTTTACGAATAATAACTTCAACATCATGAGTTTTACATATTTTCAAAAATGTAGCTAGACTTACATTTATTTTACCGTATTCGTAACCCTCAATTGTTTTTCGGCTACGGTGTATAGAATTTGCAAAATCATTCTGTGTTAATTCAGTCCATTCACGAATGATCCTAATAATATCTTTTGGTTTATATTCATTAGCTTTTAATTGCACTCCTTTACACCTCCCACTCGTATAATTAATATCTCAACAATATTAATATATACGAAAAAGCCTTTTTATAGTCGGGATTTCCTATTAGTAGTAGGAATTACAAAATTATTTTCTCCAAAATACTCAAAAATATACTGAAGGAGGAAATATAAAAAATGAATAAAACAAAAGGTTCTTATTTAGACAGTAATGGAAAGAAAGTTAAAACTGATGATATTTTTAAAGATCCACGATTAATAAACATCATAAAAAATGGTGGCGAAATAGTTGTACCTGCCAACCGACCAGATATGATTAAATTTTTTACAGATATGCAAAAGGTAAATCCAGATATTAAAGTTACAACAGCTGGTAATATTATGGCAAAATACTATAAAGATAAAATTGTTGAAGATATTAATTATAAAGCAACATTAAACGCTTTTAAAAAGAAAAGTGCTGATGAAGTTGACCGATTAGAAACATTCTTTTATGACATATTTAAAGATAAAAAAAATATGGTTAATGGACTACATATTTTTATAAGTAAAATAGATAAAGAATATATGGAGTTTTACGATTTAATAATAGACATTATCGTAAAAAATGTTTTGGTAGAATTGTCATCGAATAAAAATGTGATAATATCTTATAAAAAGCGTAAGGACGATTTCTTCGATAACCTACCAACTGATGAAGAAATAGCAAAAGTATTGTGTACTGAATTATTATTGATGTATAAGGATGTAAAATTAAAAAATACTAATACATTAGATTATATAATTCAACAATTACCTAGAAATTATACTTATAGAAGAAGCAATATAGTAGTATTTGAATGTTTTAATTATCTGTTAAATTTAATTGAACAATCAAAGCATGGAGATTAATATGTTAAGTAAAAAAGAAATGAAAAAAGTAATAAAAAATGTAGGTAATAATTATATTGATGAAAATACTTTTATTACCCAGTCATTAAAATTATTAGAAACTATATTTGATGAAGTTGAAAATTTTAATGTAAAAAAAGAATATGGAGAGGTATATTTAAATTTTAGAAATAGTATTGATGAAAAATATATATGTATTTTTACAGATATATTAGATTATTCTATTAGACTATTATTACATGAAACATATCTATTGCATAATTCGGTTATAGATATAAATATTGAATTTGATAAAATAAATAAATCACCTGCATCCAATAGAAAACATTTTGAAACTGCTAAAGAAATCGCAGAATTAGTAATTAAAAAATATTATTTTTCTAATTGTGCTGATAAAAAAATAATAAATTATATTGATGAATATTTACCATCAAATTATACAAAAAATAAAGACATTAATAAGGTTGTATGGTATTTTATTGTATGTGTAGTAACATTTAATAAACAAGTAGTATTAAGTGAAAGTGCTAAAGGTGATGATTAAAATGAATTTTGATTATGAAGTATCTTATAGAAAGGAAAGTGAAATAGACAAAGCATTTGATTACATAGATGAATTAGATGCTGAAATAAAAAAATTAAGAGGTTCAAATTCTTTAAATTATAACAAACTATATTCTATCTTCTCCTTTAAAAAAGTTTATAATGATTCCCCTATTATCAAAACCCAAAGAATTAAATCACATAATTATATGAAAGATGGATATGAATTTCGTATTATTATGGATAAAGTATTTACTGAAAAATCCAAAGATAAAATTGCATATTATATATTTTATGTAAATGTTAGATATAATTCTGAAAAAAGAATTAAACAACTTTATCAGGAATTTAACAAGTTAGACGATGTTAAAAAACATTATAAAAATATGGAAGGCGTATTTAAACTTTTAAAACGAAGAGATCTAATAGAAAGAATATTTGATTTTAAATTAAAAGAAATTGAAAAATTGAAGTAGTAATTATATTAATCAATCGCTAGTACAGGATTGATTTTTTTATTGCATAAAAAAATTTCTCAATATGAGAAATTTTAATAATTCATTCTAAAAACAGCAACTGCATACCATTGATTATTATATTGATATATACTTACTGCTATTGCTGTATTTTGCTCTCTTAACATTGCGTTATTGTGAGAAAAACTTTCTTTCCATAATGTGAAGAAATCAGTACCAATTCCTCCTCCACCTATATTTTCTCCGAACCCATAAGAAGAACCTTCATGAGTAGGATTTGTTACAATTTCTTTTGCTCTCCTATCAGCTTCAGCTTGTGCTTCAGAAGTTATAGGCAACACAGTTTGACCATTATTTTTACGATATTCATTTATCTTATTTACTATTTCATTTGAAATATCTGTTCTATATGTAGCATTAACAATAGTTGAAGCATTATTAGATGATGAACTAGAACTATTGTTATTTGATTCATTATTTGAATTATTACTATTGTTACTATTATCAACTATTTCTATTTTAGGAGTTGTATTATTGTTAGAACTAGATTGATTTGTTTCTATTTTTTTCTTTTCTGATTCAATTCTTTTTTCACTTTTAAATATTGTACCATCTAAGCATTTTGTTACTTCTGTATTTTTTAAATCATCATAAGAAATTACTTTAATTGTTGCATCTTTTGTAACTATATTATCATAAACATCTTTAGCTTTAATTATCGCTTTATATTCACCAGTTTTTTCAATATCATAATCACTTTCAATGCTTATCGTTAAACTACTTAAATCAGATGCTTCATAATATTTTAACAAATCTACATTTACAGCATTTTGTTCTATTATAATCTCATCCATAAAATCAATAAAATTAGGTGCTGTTGTATCTTTCACTTTAATATTAAAGTAATATTTAGTATCCTTATACTCAATATACATTTTATATTTTCCAACATCTAAAAACTTTGAATCTATTGTTTTAATTTCATTGTTTGAAGTATCAAGCATTGCATCATTTTCAAATCTTATTTTTGAATTTGATATTTTATCTTTATCCTTATCTTTTAAATAATATTCAACTTCAAAAGGAACTTTATCCCCAAGTTCAAAAATAAAATTAGATTCCTTTAAAGTTATTTTATTTGTATGTTGTATAAATAAATATATACCAATAGATACTAATACTACTATTAATGTACTTATAATTATAATATTTCTTTTTTTCATAAAATATTCAACTCCTTTGTATGTAGCAGGATGTGGATATTTCCACATCAAATATATCAATCAATATTAAAATGAAAAGTTTTGTTATAAATATATTCAACTTTATTAGACCACACTGCAATTTGAAAATACGCCCTAGTTTTATAAGTTCTTAAAGTTCTATCTGTTACTTTCATTTTTTTTGCAATTTGTTTATCAGTTTTATCATAAATATATTTAAGTTTCAAATATAAACCTGCCATTTTATCATATTGTTCTAATAACAAAATGTTATTCATAAAATTAGTTATCTGATCATCATTCCAAGCAACTCTTTGTATTAGTTTTTCTTCAAAAGAATTTTTACTTCTATTTCCAGATGTAAAAAGTACAATACTTGCAGAGTTCATTGGTGTTGCTAATAATCTTTTAATTCTTTTTTCTACAAGTGGTCTATACTGACTACAAATTTCTCTTCCGTTTTCTGCTGTTTTAGATTCATCTACACAGTCAACGGAATAATGCACTACTGCACCAATAAAATTCACTACTTAGAAGTTTCTAACTTTTCACTTTTGATAACATTGACATTTTTAGCTTTTCCAACTTCTGTGTCATAATCAAAACTTACAATATCTCCTTCTTTTAAAGACTTATATCCATCCATTTGTATTTCGCTAAAATGAACAAATACTTCCTCATCTAAATCTTCACAAACAATAAATCCATATCCTAATTTATCACTAAACCATTTAACGCTTCCTTGCATATCTTTTATCTCCTCTTCCTTTTTTATTATCTTTACTTTCTACTTCTTGTTTTGTAAATACTACATCTACTTCTTCTAATTCTTTTTCATGTTCTTCTGTTCCAATATTACCTGTAGCAACATTATATAACTCTTTTATTCTTTTACTTATTAAAAAGTTTATATTAACAATAATTAAATAAAGAATTAAGAATATCATTATTCCTGTTAACCCATCCATCAAACACATATTTAGATATATTAAATAATACATTGGCATACCATATAAAACTTTATACATTATCTTTCCAAAACTGTCTTTATTTAGTTTTCCGTATCTTAACCCTAGAACAAAATATAAACAACCAATAACTATAAAGCCTTCCTGTTGAAAAATAATATCCATTACAGTTAAAGTTGTTGTTTCTTTAACCATTTCTGCCAAATAGATTCCTGAAGATAGTTTAAAAATTGTCATTGTCGCAATAATATTAAGACAAATAATCATTATATATTTTAAAATTACATTAATACTATCTAGTAAGTTTGCAAATTTAAAGTATTTTTGCATCCTACTATTACAACCTTCAGACTTCCAATAATTTTCAATACCTTTACTAAAAATATCATTATACGCCTCTTTTAACTTTTTAATTTTTGATTCCTCCCTTTCACGCCAATTCCTAATGATACTTCTAAAGCCTTATCAATTTTCTGCATCGTATCTTCATCAAAAGTTCTTAAATGATTAATTATTTGATCTTTTGATACTGTTAAGATACATTCACATAAAACCATTTCTCGATCCTTATTAGAATAACTTCCCTTTTCAATAACTACATGAACAGGCATATAGGTCTTCTTAATTTTTGTTGTAATGGGAACTACTATTGTTGTCGGTGAATATTCATTACCATAATCGTTTTGAATGACTAAACAAGGTCTTTTCCCACTTTGGACATTTGAATATGTATCCTTCAAATCGATTAAATAAACTTCACCTTTCTTTACTGATAAAAACAATTATTTGTTAGTAATCAGTACCTTATCAACTTCTAAAATATAGTAAGCTGATGGTGGATATTTCATTTTTCTTCTTGTTCTTGCATCTGGATCTGGTACAACTCTTAAACTACATTCAAATCCAAATTTAACTAATTTTTCTAATAATTTCTTTTCACCATATTTTTTTATTAAATCGTATCCACAACAACAATTCCCATACAATCGTAGATTTCGTAAAACCCATTTTGGTACTGATCTTTCTTTCTTAATTTTTTTCATTGTAGTTCCTTTCGTGTCAGTTTGAACTGACAATTATTTAAAAAAAATTAGACCAACTTAATAAGGTCAACTGCAAATTCACTACTACTTGAAAAACATTGAACCTGATCGCTACCATCAAATAAATAATATATTAAGTCTTTATTTATGTTGATAATTGTGAGATAGTTTCCATGATTTTCGGATACTTCATTAAAAACTCTATATCTCTCTCCTAGTACAAATTTTTTAATCCCCTCCTTCTTATATGTGTCAGTTTGAACTGCCACTTACAATAAAAGGATAC
>JAFTYN010000026.1 GCA_017461465.1 Bacilli bacterium | reverse complement strand
TCCACTAAAGAAGGAGCTTTACTATTAGTATTTTTATCAATCTTAATAAAATTAACAATATCCTCTACTTGCTCATTATTAAGTTTTTTTAGATGTTTTCCTTCAACATAATCATAAATACAAATAATCATATCATTAAGATTATAAAAATGACCATCTGTTGAATTTAATACACCAATATCATTTTTCTTACAAATATTTACAAATTCTGAAATAGAATTTTTATCTATTTCTTTACGATATATTTTAGCTATATACTTTTTCTTCTCAGTAGTAACAGTATAAACAACATTTGCTATACCACCTTCTACTTTTTTTAGTTCTTTTATTTTTTCTTTAAAGTGTGATTTAAATACTGCTGTTATTATTTTAGAATCATAACTTTTTATTGTACTTTTATACACATTTATAAATTTATTTATAATAACTTCTGAACTATAATTATTTTTTATTCTTTCACGTAATAACGAAGAAATCATTTCTCTTTCTTCTTTATTTTTATATAAACTAATTACTTTATTTGCTAAATCTTCTTTTGTTTCACCATCATATAAGTATTTTGTATCATTATCTAACATTTCTTTCATACCACTATTAATACTTCCAACAAAAGGAAGACCACATGCCATACTTTCAAGAACTACATATGGAAAATTATCAAATAATGAAGGATAAACTCCTATAGCAGCACTATTATATATATTTATAAGTTCATTATTAGGAAGTTGTCCTTTAAAATCTAAATGTCTATGATACTTACTAGGTATTAAACTTTTAATATAATCTATCGTAGATATTTCTTTATCATTTCTTGTTGTATCTTTTCCGACAAATACAATTTTTACATTTCCAAGTTCTTCAATAATACTTGGAATAGCTTCCGCAAATAAAATAACACCTTTTCTTTGTTCAATACTACCACAATATAAAATTGTTTTAGATCTTAACTTTTTTGAATCACTTTTAGAATAAAAATCTTCTATATTGGCTATATTTGGAATAACATCAATATCTTTTCTTTCAAGTTTTAATTCTTTAATAACTTTTTCTTTTAATATACCAGTGCATGATATAACTTTATCTGCACTTTCTATCATTTTCTTTTCCCATCTAAGCATTTGCTTATGAATACTTTCATCTAATGTAGATTTATTTGACTTACTCCAAATACATAATGGTGTATGAAGTCTAACTACTAATGGAATTTTACGATATTTTTCAAATAAAACAGTTTCTGCTCCCCAATCTGGAACTTCAATTATATCTATTTCATTATGTTTTTGTAATTCTCTTAACTTATCTGATACTAAAACTCTATAATTATAATAATTGTCATAAATACTTTCTGTATTTTCAACAAAAAGTCTAATAACTCTAACCCCGTTAATTAATTTTTCACTATTTTCTTTTAATCCTCTACATACAACAGTAACTTCATGTCCATTTTTAACTAAAGTTTCTGCTAATTTTTTTTGATATGTAGCAATACCACCAAAGCTCGTCTCTTCAGGATATTCTTCATGCACTAGACATATCTTCATAACTAAAAATCACCTCTAAGTCCGATTGAGCCTATATTATAGCATAAAAAAGAAAAAGAGTAAAACTTTACTCTTAATCTTCAAAACCTGACCATTTCCAATTTTTAACATCTGGCATGTCTTCACCATAAGCATGTATGTATGCTTTATGATAATTAATCATGTCATTACACCAGTTAATAATATTAACGTATTTATCTCTATATTTAGGAATTTCTTTTAATGCTGAAATAACTAAATGATATCTATCTATACTATTTTGTACACGAATATCAAAAGTAGTAGTAATAGTACCTTCTTCTTTGTAACCATGTACATGTAAATTACGATTAGTACGTTTATATGTTAATTGATGTATTAAAGAGCGATAACCATGGAAATTAAATAATATTGGTTTATCTGTTGTAAATATTTTATCATATTCTTCATCTGTCATACCATGTGGATGAGTATTATTAGATTGAAGTTTCATTAAATCTACAACATTTACAACTCTTATTTTTATGTCTTTAACATTTTTTCTTAATATTTCTACAGCCGCTAAAGTTTCAAGCGTTGGAGTTTCACCACAGCAAGCCATTACTATATCTGGATCACCTTCATCATTACTTGCAAAATCCCAAATACCTAAACCTTTCTCACAATGTTTTTTAGCTTGCTCTTTAGTTAGCCATTGTGGTCTTGGATGTTTACTAGCAACTATTACATTTATATAATTTTTAGTCTTAATACAATGATCAAAACAAGAAAGTAAACAGTTAGTATCAGGTGGCAAATACATACGAATTACATCAGCTTTCTTAGTAACTAAATGATTTAAGAAACCTGGATCTTGATGAGTATATCCATTATGGTCTTGTTGAAATACATGTGATACAAGCAAATAATTTAAAGATGCGATTGGAGCTCTCCAACCAATTTGATTACATACTTTTAACCATTTAGCATGCTGACTAGCCATTGAATCTACAATACGAATAAAAGCTTCATAACTATGAATAAAACCATGTCTACCTGTAAGTAAATAACCTTCAAGCATTCCTTGGCATAAATGTTCTGATAAATAAGCATCCATTACTCTACCATCAGCCGCTAAGAATTCATCACTCTTATAAGTCTTATAGTTCCAAGTTCTATTTTCAACTTCAAATACATGATTAAATCTATTAGATAAAGCTTCATCAGGTCCAAAGAATCTAAAGTTTTTATTATCAGCATTTAAGGTAAATAAATCTCTTATATAATTACCAAGTTCCATTGTATCTTGTTTATTAATTTCGCCTGGGAATTTAATATCTAATGCATAATCTTCCCATTTAGGAGTAACTATATCTTTTAAAAGTAATCCTCCATTTGCATGTTTATTACTTCCCATACATTTATTTATAGGTGGACATAATTCTTTTAATTCTTTTATTAGTTTACCTTTTTCATCAAATAACTCTTCAGGTTTATAACTTCTAAGCCATTTTTCTAAAAGTTCTAAATTAGCAGGATTATCTCTTGTTATTGGAATAGGTACTTGATGTGCTCTAAAAGATCCTTCTATTTTCTTATCATCTACTTCTTTAGGACCTGTCCAACCTTTTGGAGTAGTTAAAACTATCATTGGATAAGCACCTTTACCAGTTTCTTTTATTTTTTTAATATCTTTAACTACTTTATCTAAAACTTTAGCCATTTCTTCATGATCTTTTATATTATTATTAACTGTTACAAAATATGGATTCCAACCATAACCCGTAAATAAACATTCTAAATCATCTTCACTCATTCTTCCCATCACTGTTGGATTAGAAATTTTATACCCATTACGATGTAAAATAGGAAGAACTACACCATCTTTTTTCTTGTTTAAAAATTTATTTATATTCCATGAAGTAGCAAGTGGACCAGTTTCAGCTTCTCCATCTCCTACAACGCAAGCTGCTATTAAATCTTTATTATCAAGTACTGCTCCTGCTGCGTGTGAAAGAGAATATCCTAATTCTCCACCTTCATGAATAGAACCTGGTGTTTCTGGTGCAACATGTGAAGAAATCCCACCTGGAAAACTAAATTGTTTACATAGTTTTTTCATTCCTTCTTCATCTTCTGTTATTTCAGGATAAAATTTTGTGTAAACACCTTCTAAATAATTATTAGCAACCATTGCTTGTCCGCCATGACCTGGACCTGATAAATAAATCATATTTAAATTATATTTTTTAATTATCCTATTTAAATGCATATAAATGAAATTTTGTCCTGGAGCAGTCCCCCAGTGACCTACTACATTTGGTTTAATATCTGTTATTTCTAATCTTCTTTTTAATAATGGATTATCAAGTAGATATAACTGTGTAGCAGATAAATAATTAAGAGCTCTAAAATAAGCTTCCATTTTTGTTAATTCTTTTTTTGTTAATGCCATACTTTTTATCCTCCTAGTATAATTATATATTAAAAGATTAAATAAATCTATAAAAGAAAAAGAGGAATTTACTTTTCCTCTTTAAATTCTACTTCATTTTCTTTTAAAAATTCTTTTATTGTGCTTACATTAATTCCAATTCCAAAATTCATAAAGTTATATTGTTTAACTTCTATTTCTTTTGTTTTTCTTTTAACTTTAGTATTAATATCAAGTCCTGTATCTTTACCTGCACTTCCTATTTGAAGTCCAACTACATAACCTTCTTTATTAATAATTGGTCCACCTTGCTGTCCTATTAAACTAGGATTGGTATATTCAAATAAACTTAATTTTTTTTCATCATCTATTAAATACCTAGTAAGCATTCCATCAAGTGGGAAAATTTGAAAGTTAGAATCAAAACCTTCTTTAACAATTAAGTCCCTTAATGAGTGATCATACCTAAAACAGTTTATTTCAGGATAAGGATAACCTAACCTACATAAAGATTCTCCCACTTCAGCATCTTCTTTAGCAAATACTGGAAATTTAGAGCACATTATATTACCTGGATTATCAAACTTAATTAAAGCTATATCTAAATATTTATGCATAAATACTCTCATTCCAGTCCATGTATCTACTACATTAAGAAATACATTTCTAAAAATTACAGCTGTTTCTTCAGATATCCCATGTTTTTTATATATTTTTTTAGGCGGAACTTCATTAGCAATTAAATCTTTTTTTACTTCTTGATACTTTTCCATTATTTTGTCTGCTAAAATTATATTTTGAGCAATGTGCTTGCAAGTAAGTATCCAACCATCTTCATTTAGAATCATAATACTTCCTATACCACCATATACTTCATCACTGTATGGAAGCTTATACCCATGTACTATTGGTTTTACATATTCTCTATTCTTTTTTATTGCGTTTTTAAACATATATCCTCCAGTCTAACTATATTATACCATATAAAAGTATGATATAATTTACTTAGGTGATTTTATGGGTGACTATTTTAAAATACATACAGATATAAATCCTGAATATAATAACAGAGTTATGCTGATTCATAATAAAGAAAATCCTATTAGTGATAAAACTCAAATAATTAGTCTTACTAATAAAGATGATTTAAAATACTCAAGAGAAAATCACATGCTTTTAAGACATCTTTATTATTTCAAAGAGTATTTAGATTATTTTTATAGAGATGATGCTAGCCTTCAAAGATATAAAGAAAAAGCTGGTGAAAGAGACACATTAATATTTTTATTAGTATTACTTCAAAAAGATATAGTGTTTATAGATATTAGCAGTCCTGCTGATAAGAAAAAAACTGCTATTATGAGTATTCCATCCGAAATAGATAATACTCAAGTAGAAGAAATAACTAAGAATAGTGATTTTATAAAAGGGTTTGACTCTATAATG
>JAFTYN010000144.1 GCA_017461465.1 Bacilli bacterium | reverse complement strand
CTTTATTTGCAGGTTTAATTTTATTAAGTTTACCAATGCTAAAAAAAGAAGAAATGGATGGAAAGAAAATTAATATATTATTTTTTATCCTAGGTGTTCTTACTATAGGTATTATTAACTATTTAAGCCCTGGTGAAGAAGGAAACATTGTTACTTATGAAGAACTAATTTCAAAAAGTTTAACTCCTGCATTTATAGGATCACTTATATTAATGGGCGTTATTGGTGGAGCTACTATGATATTCCCTGGAGTATCAGGTTCAATGGTTTTATTAGTTCTAGGTTGGTATCACATGTTTAAAGGCTATGTAGCAGCTGTTACTACTTTTGATATAAAGATATTAATTCCACTTATTTTTATTGCACTTGGTGTAGGTCTTGGAATTATCTTTAGTGCTAAGTTAACTAGTTTCCTACTTAAAAAGTATAAAACTAATACTATGAGTTTTATTCTAGGTTTAATTATAATGAGCTCTATTGTTATATTCCCACTTAATAAAGAGTTATATACATTTGGTAATATAATTACTTCAGTTATAACATTTATTCTAGGTGGAGGATTAATAATATTACTTGAAAAGTTTAAAGAAAAAGAAATAAAAAAATCTACTTCAAAGTAGATTTTTTATTTTTCATTAGTTTCATTACCACTTCTAAAAACTGATACTTCATCACCAGATACGGTTGCTTCTGGATAGAACTTAACTTTAAAGAAGTCTTTTACTCTTGCTAGGATTTCTCTTATATCTCTTTTAAACTGATCTTGGTATTCCCTTGGATTAGATGCTACTCCATAAGCTTCTATTCCCATTTCTCTAGCTAAATATATAGCTCTATATAAATGATAATCCTGAGTTACTACAACTGTTTTATTAATTTCAAACGTATTTTTAAGTCTATACATACTATCATAAGTATTATATCCTGAGTGATCTAAATATATATTTTCACTTGGGATATTTTTACTTATAGCATAATTTTTCATGGTATTTACTTCATCATAATCATCAGTAGTATGATCTCCACTCATTAAAAGTCTAGATGATACTCCCATATTATATAGTACTATAGCTTCATTTAATCTATCTTCAAGCATACTACTAGGTGTACCATTTGATTTAACACTAGCACCAAGTACTACAATACAGTCAAACGTTTTTTCTTCTAGTTCTTCTTCAGTAACTATATATTCTTTTGAATAATTAATCATATAAACATTTATTGCAAGCGTAAGTATTCCTAATATTACTAATAGTAAAAAAATTATACCTACTAGGAATAATAATATTTTTTTAATTAATTTCATACTATTCCTCCTAATCTTTTACTTTAATACTTTACCATCCTTATACTCAAATATTGTATATGTATCTTTATCAGTATAAACACTTAAATTTATGATATCGTTTACTACATAAATATTAACAGGTACTACTTCAAAGTACTCATTAGTGCTTACTTCATAATAAGCTTCATATACTTCATCTTCAATATCAGCATAAAGTACATCTTCAAATGTATATACTTTCTTATTTTCTTTAATATTATAAACTATAATATCCTCATCATTGATTGCAAATAATTCATCTCCTACTACAGTTACAATATAATCAACATTATATACATCTTTATTTATTTTTTTACTTTCATAATTATATATTCTTAATTTATCATCATCTTTTAAAATTGCATAATTATCAAGTAATTTTATTAGTTCATAACCTGGCTTTACTATTTCTTTAAGATTTTCACTATCTAATAAACCATATTTATTATTTTTCTTAGTTAGAATAACATTATCATTAGCTTCAGCATACATTAAACTAAAAAAGCCAATATTTTCATAATCTTTTTTTACTTCTTTAAATCTATCATTATATATAGTAGAAGATTCAATATTTCCTTCTTTATCTAAATCTACTGCAACATAATATGTTTTATCATTATTATTAATAGTTCTAAAAGTATTATACTCACTAGTTAGAATACTTTCCTTTTCAAAATCATATAAAAAGTATTTACCAGCACCATCTTTTATTTCTACTATGTTATTTTTATATAAGTCTAAAGTTGGTTCACCTTCAATAAATTCATACTTACCATCACAATTTTTACTAGCGCAGTTATATTCTCCTACTAATTTATATTTAGAAGTATCTTCTTTACTAGTTTCATGCAGAATAATAAATTCATTAGTTTCTTTATCTTTTAAATAGATATTTAATTTACCATACTTACTATTATATTTATTACTATTACTGCAACCCGTTACTAAAAATAATATGCAAATTGCTGTTAAAAGTATTCTTTTCTTATTCATATTATTCCTCCTATAATAACTATATTAT